>CALRHO010000006.1 GCA_943359405.1 Candidatus Nomurabacteria bacterium | reverse complement strand
TGTCTAGGTCAATTGTCTTGTAGTAGCTGTGACTGAATCTTGTGGGTAGCTTGCTTCGCTCTGCTCGCAAACGAGCACACTCGCTCGACCCCCACCCGGCGCGGTCCTCGGCTCCATTCCATTCCGCCTGCGGGCTCAGCAGCGCCTCGGTTCGAGTCCTGGTAGGCAGCGACAAATGGCAACAGCGCCAACACTATCGTGTTGGCGCTGGCCATTTGTGCGCCTGCCAGGACTCGAACCCAGAATAACTGATCCGAAGTCAGTTGTGATATCCATTTCACTACAGGCGCAATGTGACACATGATACGGTGCCAGGGAGTAAAAGGCAATGATTTTCTGTTACAATACCGCCATGATTGACCTCATGAAAATTCCACTCCCGATACGAGTGGTAGGTGAGCGCCTTGAGGACGCTGGTTTTGAAGCCTATCTCGTCGGTGGCTGCGTACGCGATCTTCTGCTTGGAAAGACCCCTAAGGACTGGGACTATACGACCAGTGCCCACCCTAACCAAATCCAAGCCCTGTTTCCTGACAGTTTTTGCAACAACGACTATGGCACGGTGGGGGTTAAGACAGGGGATGAGACCGATCCTCGCCTTGCTGTGGTTGAAGTGACCCCGTACCGTGCCGAAAGCGGCTATAGTGACGCCCGTCGCCCCGATAGCGTCGCTTTTGGTGTCACCTTAGCTGAAGACCTGGCTCGCCGTGACTTCACCGTTAATGCCATTGCAGTACGGCCAAAAGACGGTTCAATTGTTGATTTATATGACGGTCTTGCTGACCTCCGCGAGCGCCGGCTCCGGGCGGTGCGGGACCCCGACGAACGTTTTGCCGAAGATGCTTTACGCATGATGCGCGCGGTACGCTTGGCCGCCGAACTCGATTTTATGATCGAGAGCACCACCATGGCTGGAATAGTGCGTAATGCCGAGCTCTTACGCCGTATTGCGACCGAACGTGTCGCCATTGAGTTCATTCGCCTGATTGACTCTAAAACCCCCATGCACGGCCTTGTGTTCCTCAACCAACTCGGCTTACTCTCCCACATTATTCCCGAACTCGAGGCCGCTATTGGCTGCGAACAGGGCGGTATTCATGCCTATGACGTCTTTGAGCACCTGCTTCGTACCCTTCAGGCGGCAGCTGACAAGGAGTATACGACCGAGATGCGCCTAGCCGCCCTTTTTCACGATATTGGCAAGCCCGCCACCCGCCGCACCGGCGGTAAGCACAAACACTACACCTTCTTTGGTCACGAAGTGGTGGGTGCCCGGATGACAAAGGCGATTCTTGAACGCCTACGCCTGCCACGCGAACTCATCGAGACAGTAGTTAGTCTCGTCCGCTGGCACATGTTCTTTGCCGATCCAGACGAAATTACCCTCGCAGCCGTCCGTCGTACGATTGTGCGGGTAGGGGAGGGACAAATTGAAAATCTTCTTAATTTGCGTGTTTGTGACCGCATTGGAACTGGTCGACCTAAAGAACAGCCCTTCCGCTTCCGCAAGTATAAAGCCATGGTGGACGAGGCGCTGCGCGATCCTATATCGGTAAAAATGCTAAAAATAAATGGCGAACGCATGATGACCCTTACCGGGGAGCGTCCCGGACGGAAGCTTGGCTACGCCCTGCATGCCCTTCTCGAAGAAGTGCTGATAGACCCAAGCAAAAATACTGAAGAATACTTAGAAAAGCGCACCCGCGAACTCTTTGCACTTCCGGAGGCCGACCTAGCTGCCCTCGGCGAGGCTGGAAAAGAAAAGCAGGCCGAGGAGGAAGCGGCAGCGCTAAAGGAAATCGCCCGCGAACATAAGGTTGGCTAAAAATGTTCAGTTCATAAGAAAAAGGAGCCCTAAAGGCTTATTTTTAATACTTTTCGGAGCACCAAGAGGTGTCCAGTACGATGAGACACCGAGCACAAAACCGCACTACTGAAAAACTAAATCCAAAGCCCCACACTTACGACAGGTGAGCAATAGACGGGGAGGCTGTCACTTACCTCTACTCAATAAAAAAGAGCCTGGGGAGTCGATGGGCAAGCTTATGCTTGTCCGTCCGACTTCCCAGGCTCTTAGGGTTGATGGTGAGAGCTGTTTTGGAGGGTTCTATGACCCTAGATGGCGCCTAATTGGCTATGGCTAACCGATCTGTGTGTGCTCTCTACGTTGTGTGCGGGAGGTAACTTTCTCAAATGAGGACTTTTCTTCCTTCTTCTTATTGTGCCCTTATCTGGACGCCTCCCAAGATTTGTGGGTGGGTTGTGTGAACGTTAGCGATTGGAGGTAATAATCGCGTTGGTTTGTGGAATGTACTGTTTTACGTTCCGCAATCAGGGTTCTGGATTCAAGTGACTCAAACCGAGAACTCTGATTGTGGCTACGCGCCCTTTCTGGGCCTGCATATATACTATGTCCTATACCAGTGCGTGTAAAGGACAGGTATGTGGATTAGTGTGGATAAAAGGACACGTGTTGTCCTTTATATGGAAACCGCCTTAAAATAAGTACCAGGGTACGCTACAGTGCGAACTCCGCTGATACCGGGCAGTGGTCTGAACCAAGCACATCAGCATGCACTCGTGCCGATTTTAAGAGAGGCAAAAGTTGTGGTGAACAGAACACATAATCAATCCGCCATCCGACATTGCGCTCGCGCGCCCCTCCAAAATGTGACCACCACGTATAAAAACCACCTCGTTTCTCAAACACCCGAAACGTGTCAAAAAAGCCCGCTGCCAGATAGGCATCAAAGCCAGTGCGTTCTTCGATTGTAAATCCCTTCTTCCCAACGTTTTCCCGGGGGCGGGCGAGGTCTAGTTCCGTGTGTGCCACGTTAAAATCACCGCAGAAGATAACAGGTTTTTCAGCTTCGAGGCGTTTCATGTACGCCACGTACGCCGGGTCCCAGTGCTGGCGCATAGGGATTCGGGAAAGATCGTCTTTGGCGTTTGGGGTATACACGGTACTAACAAAATACCCTTCAAATTCAACTGTTGTTACCCGCCCCTCCTTGGTAGTGTCACCGTAGCCATCGGCTAACTCATACTGTTCCACCAAGTCATCAGGTAGTCCGTATGAAACGTCAATCGGGCTTTCCTTCGTAAATATGGCCGTTCCTGAGTACCCTTTACGTTGAGCCGAACACCAGTATTCTTCGTAGTCTGGTAAATCCAATTCAATTTGGTCTGGTGTAGCCTTGGTTTCCTGCAGACATATGATGTCGGGCTGATGTCGGGCAATAAAGTCCTGGAATAAACCTTTTTTGTAAACCGCCCGGATGCCATTAACGTTCCATGAGTAAAGTTTCATGCGCTTCCTAGTATACACAGAAGCATCACATTACTCACATGCTACACTGACTAGGTGTCAGTTGCACCTTACTATGAGTGACTTCCAAAAGCACCATCCGCTTAGCTACTTTGCCAAAAACCTTGGCATTATTGTGGGTATTGTACTTATTTGGCGAGGCGTTTGGGTGATTCTTGACCAGATTGACCTTCTTCTCTTTGGAAGCGATCATCTGGCTACCGCAATTATTGGTATTGTTGCCGGCTTTTTCATTCTCTACCTCCCCGACCATGACCTCAAAGAGATTGAAAAACTGTAACAAAAGGCCGGTCCTGCTTGCGAGGCACCATCGATATCGGTAGACTAGTTTTTGCGGTAGTGAGCGCACGCAGTTATAGCGGGATTCGTTCAGTGGTAGGACGGGACCTTCCCAAGGTTCAGACGCGGGTTCAATTCCCGCATCCCGCACCATATAAGCAAAGCGCATATGGTGCGGGATGAGCAAGGCATCTGCATGCCTTGCGTCGGGAATCGAACGGCGGAGCCATGTTTTCTGAGCTTCATGGCGAACCAAATGCGAGGAGCTGACCGAGAACACGTGTCTCTTGCATAAATATGAAGAAGTGAAAAAATTGCGAATCTAAGATCCAAAAATGCAAACAGAAAAAACCGGCGCCTACGAGAGGCACCGGGGTGGTTCTAAACAAGCAATAAACTGGCTGGACGTAGCACAAACGATTGGAATACCGAGCCCGTGCTCAAGGTCGGTTACGCGCTGAGGGAAGGTAGCGAACGCTGCTGGTAATCCAGCACAGAGCGTCATGATGCCATTCTGCCATCTTCGCGCAAACGTTGCTACCTCTTGTCCATTCCAACAATGAATGACCAAAAGATAGCTTCCCCACGGGGTGTCACACCTCATCTGAGCTCGGTAGACAATTTTCAATTTGGGTACCCCTTGCTGTCTCATTGGAACATATCTCCTGTATGTTGCACACGGAGCAGCGCAGCTCCGCCGTGATGGAAATGACTGACGGGCTGACCAAAAAGGGCGCCCGACCTAGGGTGGCAGGGTGCGCGCGAGCCATCGTGCGCGCTCAAGCTCACCCGCAGAGAATGCACTCCAGTACATGCACCGACGAACATCAATACCTTCCTCGTCACGGCGGGCAGTGTCACGTTGGCGCACTACCCAGTCGCAGAGATGCCGCTCGACCACTTCAAGGCGATTAACCTGTCGCAGAAATGACTCACTCACATTTAGATATAGCAAACCAGACTGCTCGACGAGTAAATCTTGGTCTCGACCGGCAACATGATGCGACACGAGTCGCACCCCAACCGGTAGCATGTATCCCCGGAGGAAGAGCACTCGGTCAGCGACCTGCAACAGCGCCGCCGCTGAGCTCACTGCCTCGTCGCACGGTAGCGTGCGCAGGGCGGGGAAGGGGCAGCTGGTCTCTCCGTTCGGATTTGGCAGCTGCCTGAAGGTGCAGCCACCGCACAGTAGTAACAAAAAGAGCACCATACGTAGCATGTCCGCACCTCCTTCTGGTTTGGATTGCGATACCAATGACCACAATACGCGAACCCGCTGTCCTGTCAAAAAAAAGAACCGCCCGGAAGGCCAAAAGGCCTCGGGCGGAGATGGTATGTAGGCAAACTGACACTGTTTATCGGCGCTGGTGGGACCGCTCCGCCATCTCCATCGGAAAGATTATGCAGTTGAATTTGAAGACCACCGGCATCTCACTACCAAGCGGTCCCCGTACGACACACTGGAGCGAACGCTTATCAGTCTTGGAGATGATAAGCTCAAACCCCAGCTGCTCGTCTGGTTTTGAGAACGAGGGGGCAGGGAATGTGCCATCGAATTTCAACGGGCCATGTTTTGGAATCCATTCCGAGACAACCAACTGCACCACCCACATCCAGAGGCTTCCTTGTACCAAACCGGTATCGGCATGGTATTCGGCATTGCCGTCACTGGAAAAACAACAAAGATACTTGAGTGCGGGCTCCGTCAATGTTATTGTCGCCCGAATAGAACCGTCTGGTCTCTTAGTTGAGTTTACCCCAAAGAGCTTTTCAAGGCTTAATTCAGGCCGCGTCGGAATGAGACTTACGTCAACACGTAAGAATCCTTGATCGATACATGTCGTCATGACGTCCTCCTTTAGGAACAATTATATCGACCCACACCATACCGAGGCGGGAACCTGTAGTCAATAGATACACTCATCGATAAAAAGAAAACCGCCCGGGGGCCCGGGGCGGTTTTTGCTGTTATTGTCTGCGAGCAAGCACAATTGTTGCCCGAGTCGGCACCATGCCGGACATGAGCAACTCTCTGATTTTACTTACCGCCCTTTTCTTTTCTCTTTCGATTTTTGCCAAGGGCTGGAAGCCCGAGTCAAAAACAGTGTCAGAACCGCAAACAACAAGACACCTAAAACAGTCGCAGTTAGGGTGCAGCTGCTGCATTTTTAAGTATGATTCTGGTGGCTTTGCCACGAGCACTGCCGCGCGCCACCACGAACGAAACAAGGCATGTAGCCAAACGATTTTTTTGACGACAAGTTGCATCTTGATCCCTCCCATCTTTTTATACAACATAATTTTATAATAATCAATAAGCACAACGTCTCTATATCTTGATCACCAAGGTACTGCTGGTTCCCTAGTCGTCATAGACGACTGCACATAAAATTATCAGTGGCAACTTTGTGGCTCGATAGTGCCGGGCACGGGCACTAGCCTAGGCCAAACGTAGAAAGACCGCCGACCCAGGCAAGGGTGGCGGTCGCATTGGGTCAGTCACGCCCGGTCGATTAGACTGAGCGGCGAGATCTCCTATGGCGGTCGATTGTCTGCATAATATGTTGGATTATAAATTCGAGCTGATCCTGCTGCTGTTGACCAGTAGTGGCAACCCGTCGGGGAGAGATGGCACTGCTCATACCATTACACCGCAAGTACTGCTCGAGCCCAGCCGGAGTGAATTGCGCGATGGCACGCTGCTCATGCCCTGCACCCCCCACAAACGACAGGTCACGGTAAGTAACCGTCTGCAACTTTGGGGCACCACTTGCTGACGTAGCCATCTTGGCGATAGTAATGGTCTGCTTCGGACGACCATCGACCAAATCATGAATCATCTTGAGGTACTGCTTAGCCTCATCATAGGAAGAAAAGGGACCAAAACAGAGCAGAGCACGATACGTTTGTCGGTCGGGAATCGGCTCGTATCTCAAGCCAACCGCGAGGTAAAAGGGAAGAGTGATCGAGCCTCCTTCCCCGGCCGTATTCGGGTCCATGCTCAAATCGGGGTGTGCCATTACATTTCTCCTCGGAACGTTTGGGACGACCCACACCATACCACAGAGAGGCTGTTTGACAAGTAATAGAAGTTGGTTTCTGGTGCAGTGCGCTTGTGCTTGTGTTTCCCCAATACTGTGCTTTAATAGGTCTAGCGAAATCAACTCCCCTTGAAGAAAGTAAATATTGAAGAGGAGCAGTGACGTTCGTGGTTACCAAACAACAACACAAAAACAAACGTATGACCGGTACAGTAGTTCGCAAGCACCCAAATGGTTACGGCTTTATCAAGCCAGATGACGGCAGTAAGGATGTATTCTTCCACGCACAGTCACTCAATGGCGTAGCGTTTGATGAGCTCCCAGAGAACTCGAAGGTTACCTTCGATGTTGAGCAGGGTCCTAAGGGTCCAGCTGCAGCCAACGTTCGCCTTGCATAAGTAAGCGACGAAGTAAACTAAAACCGCACGCACCCTCTCGGTGCGTGCGGTTTTGGTTTGACAACACATTCCACCACCAAACAAATTTCGTGTTCGCGAGCTGCGTTATACTGAACGCGATGCTACTCCTGACAATTACTCGCCACTATTTGGCGTGGCACTATACACAAGGGCTCAGTGAACTCCTCCATCTGTATCGAAATTTTTGGTGGTTCATTAACCGACTGTTTTCTATACCTCACTTATACTCGTCACTCCTTGCCCCGTTTCGACGGATATCTGAAGTACAACGGGCTCGTTGGAGTTTTGAAGACTTTGCTACTCGCATTGTTATCAATACGTTGTCACGACTGATTGGTGCCCTTTTCCGTTTGACACTTCTTCTCATTGGACTACTTTCACTGGCTGGGGTAAGCACGATTTTCTTTATTCTTATCATCACGTGGTTTATTGCCCCGGCTCTTATCATCATTGGCATCCTCTATGGCTTTGCCCTGGTAAGTCGCTTCTAGGTACACACATATATATATGAATACGCTCAGCACTGACATCGCGCGCTTCCGTATCCCGCTACTACTCGATACCATAGTGGGTCGACGTCTACTCACACGCCTGCGCACACTCTTTTTTATTGTCACCCTAGCCACACTTACCAGCGCCACTGCTAGCTATCTACTTTTTGCTAGTACCTATCTTATACCCCTCCTAGGCCTCAGCCTGATTGCAGGCTCACTCTGGCTAGATCAGGTGCTCATCTATTCGTACCACAATAGTTACTACTATCACGGCCTCAACTCAATCCTTGGCCTACCGGGTAAGACCACCCGTGGCGCCACCTACGAGGTAGCGGCTGCCGTCCTTAAACATCCTGACGACCTCACTGCGGCTTTCATCCGCTCCACGCTCGGAGAAGAAATTCTCGTGCGCGCTAATATTTTGCTACCGGCAGCTGCCGCCTATCTCGCCCAAACTGACCGTCCGCGTCTCTTGGCCGAAGCCGTCATCATGCCTGAGGCTGGTATATTTAGTCTCCGTGAACTTGGAATCTACATCGCAAAACACGATGCCGGCTTTCGCACACTCCTCGCAGAACGTGGTACTCCCGAGCACACCTTCCAAAGCTGTCTGCGCTGGGTCGTTGTTGAACACCATAGGCGTAAACAGGAAAGTCGCTGGTGGGGACGCGATTGTCTTTCAAAACACCAGCCAATTGGCAGTGAACTCGCCTACGGCACCACCTTTCTGCTGTCTTCATACACCCGAGATATTCGGACTAGCACCATATTCAGCACCCTGGCAAGTCGTCCGACGTTTGATGATTTCCTCATGGAGAAAGTCGAGACCGCACTTGCAGGTGACGCTCGTGCCAACGTCCTCCTCATCGGCGAGCCTGGGGTGGGAAAGATGGATCTCCTTGTCTATCTCCAACGCCGCATCGACGAAGGCAAAGCGATTGGTGCGATTGGCGGTTACCGTTTCTTTGTTCTCGACACTACCCGCGTCTTTGGCAATGCTCCCGACAAAGCCACCGGTGAGGCCCTCCTCGAGAACATCCTCACCGAAGCAGTGGCCGCAGGTAATGTCATCGTCGTGATTGAAAACCTCAGTATGGTTCTCAAAGAAGCCACTGCGCTGGGGATCTTCCTCCCGGAGTTTCTCGACCGATATCTTGCCCTCCCCGGGTTTCACCTCATTGCTACCGATACCCCTCGCGCTTTCCACACCACCCTCGAACCAAATCGGGCCTTTACCCGTCGCTTTACTGAAGTACTCATGGAGAGCAGTAACCACGAACACACCCTGCAAATACTAGAGTCAGTAGCCCTCCAGAGCGAAACGAGACACCAGGTACTTTTTACCTACCCCGCTCTTGAAGCTATTGCACTGGCCGCTGACCGGTACCTCATCGAAGGCGCCATGCCGGGGAAAGCGGTAGCGCTACTCACCGACATTGCTACCAGGGCACATAACGCACGACAACTCGTCATCACCGCTGACTTTGTATACACGACCGTAGGTGAGCGTACCGGTATTCCAGCTGGTCCGATTACCGATACTGAACGTACGAAACTCCTCAATCTTGAAACCGTATTACGTACGCGCGTCATAGGCCAAGACACCGCTCTTGCGGCCATCGCTCGCGCGATGCGCCGTGCTCGCGCTGGCGTACAGAGTAGCGAACGCCCAATCGGCTCCTTCCTCTTTTTGGGTCCTACCGGTGTGGGGAAGACCGAAACCGCCAAGGCCCTGGCGCACGTTTTCTTTGGCAGTGAAAGCACCATGCATCGCTTTGACATGACTGAGTATAGTGACCAAGGTTCACTGGCTCGCCTCATCGGCACCGCTGACACCTCGGGCTTACTGGCCGATGCCTTACGTGAAAAACCGTACGCGGTAGTGCTCCTTGATGAATTTGAAAAAAGTCACCGTCGTGTACATGACCTCATGCTTCAGGTACTCGATGAAGGCCGCTTTACCGATGGCCGTGGGGAAGTGGTGAGTGCCCGCAACACCATCATAATTGCAACCAGTAACGCCGGCAGTGACCTTATCATGCGCACGGTGGCTCAGCGCCAAGAACTTGCTACGCTCGAAGGTGACATTGTTGACCACATCATCAAGAGCGGGTTCTTCCGTCCTGAGCTCATCAACCGATTCGACAGCACTGTCATTTTCGAACCACTACATACAGGTGCTCAAACTGAAGTTGCACAACTCTTTCTCCGCGAACTCCAAGACCGCATGACCGAGAAAGGCTACACCCTCGCTATCACCCCTGACCTCATCGAGGTGGTGGTGAAAGAAGGCTACCACCCGCAATTTGGTGCTCGCCCTATGCGCCGCGCCGTACAGGATGTAGTCGAAGAAGCCATCGCCCGCCGTATCATTGCCGGTACCATCCGTCCTGGTGACACCATCACCCTCTCAAAGACCGATTTAACTTTGTAGCGGTTATATCAAAAAACGCAAAAACCCTGGCGCTGACGGTGCGAGGGTTT
The DNA here is from genome assembly GCA_943359405.1 of Candidatus Nomurabacteria bacterium. Taxonomy (GTDB): domain Bacteria; phylum Patescibacteriota; class Minisyncoccia; order Phycocordibacterales; family UBA918; genus OLB19. Next base: position 8,265 of record CALRHO010000006.1, on the reverse strand, counting down.
TTGCGTATATTGGTTATGTATGGAATACTTTTCGCCAGCATTTTGAGAAAGGATAACCATGCTCCCTGTTCTTCATTGCACACCTAGTGCCTTGCGTGCCCTGAGCTCCTCAAAACCGGGTAAAGAAATTCTCTTCTTCACCGGACCTAACCTCGATGTGGCTGCCAAGAATGATCCTAAAGCCCGCGCACTACGTGACGCTGCCGAGGAGCTACTCAAAAACGGACGTATCGTTCTCCTCACCAAACCAGCAGACGGTCACCCACACCGGTGCAGATATGTCGCCATCAGCAAGTCGACCCCGCGCACCTGACCCCACCCCGGCGGCACCTTCTCTAGTAGGGAGGTGCCGCTGATTTCATTGCTGTTCTAGGCGTTTCGCAGGAAATACCACCGACCACCAGGGACTCAATGCCAGTTCCACGCACGTCGCCCCCCACCGACGATACACCAGGACACGCCATTGGGGCGCTCACCTAAGTGAGATATTTTGACAAGTCGGGAAAGTCCTCGTGTGGCTTGCAATTTTGGTTAAAGTATGATATAGTGATAGCAACCTTCGCTGGTTATACACGCGCCGTTGTTCTCGACGAGTACCCTCGCGGCACTCCGTATCTACGAGAAAAACACGCACTTATACTTATCTATGCTTTCAAAACGAGTTAAGCAGAATGTCCTCAAGAATGTTCGCCGTCACGACACTGACACTGGGTCACCAGAAGCACAGGTCGCCCTCCTCACTCGTCAGATTGAGGAACTGTCGGCGCACTTACGCACACACAAGAAGGACTTTCACTCACGTCGTGGTCTCCTTCAGATTGTGGCCGACCGCCGCAAACAACTGAAGTACCTCGAGGAGAAGGATCCAAAGAAGCACGCAGCGCTTCTGAAGAAACTTGGCCTTAAGAAGTAATCAGGCAACCAGCGCGCTCCCCAAATTGGGAGCGCGCTTTGGTACCTGGGTTCATACATATATATGTGTAAGGCGCCGGCTCCATTCGGACAGCCCGGGACATGCGGTATACTACAAAGCGGAGTTTTTTACACAAAACGAATCTTTAACTTTTTATAACAATCATATGGGAGTCATCAGACACCCCGAGCAGCGTGTCGCTATTCTTATCGACACACAGAACCTCTACCACAGCGCCAAGAATCTCTATAAGTCAAAAGTAAATTTTGGGAGCGTGGTCAAACGAGCACTCGGTGGACGTAAACTTATTCGCGCGCTCTCCTACGTGGTGAATACCGAAAGTGGCGAAGAGCAGCCCTTCTTCGAAGCTCTCGAGAAAGTAGGCATAGAAATTAAAACCAAAGACTTGCAAATTTTCTACGGGGGCGCAAAGAAGGCCGACTGGGATGTGGGCCTTGCTATCGACGCCATTAAACTTGCGCAGAAAGTGGACGCAATAGTCCTTGCTTCTGGTGATGGTGACTTTGTACCAATGGTGGAGTACGTCAAAAGCCAAGGCTGCCAAGTTGAAGCCATTTCCTTTGGTCGCTCCTCGTCAGCAAAGTTGCGTGAGGTCGTCGACGACTTCATCGACATGGACGAAGCCCCGAGTGAATTTCTCATCAGCTATCGGGGTGCCCCACGACGCGCCCTCGGAGCGAAGAACACCCGACCCAGCGCGGCAACTCTCAACACGAAGACTGAACTACGTTCGCAGATTCATAAAGTGGTGGGTACTGATACCGACTACTTAGAGGACTAAATAAACTAAGAGATCACAAGATACCAAACCAGCAGCGGCCCGAGCGAGCCAGCTGCTGGTTTGGTGATTGGCATGAACACTTTGGCAGCACACAGTGTAACGCGTTATACTCCAGGGGTTAGTCAGTTGTAAGTTTGAAGTGAGTGAGGCGGGCGCGTCCGAGAGCGCCAAATCCGGTTCGCGCTTTTCTCCGCGCCCGCCTCAGCTCGTCAGCCGTTTCACTTGTATGCAAAGTACGACCTATGAACTTGAAGTGGGTGGAAAAATAATGTCAGCCGTGTTCACCGACCTTGCTTCCCAAGCAAGTGGGTCGGTACTCATGCGCTGTGGAGAGACGGCCGTCCTCGTCACTGCGGTGATGGGTGAAAAGACGGTATCGCTTCCGTACTTCCCCCTCTCGGTAGAATTTGAAGAAAAATTTTATGCTGCAGGCGCCATCCTTGGTAGTCGCTTCATTCGCCGCGAAGGCAAGCCCAGTGACGAAGCAATTCTCTCTGCCCGCATTGTTGACCGCACCATCCGACCACTGTTTCCCTCACACCTCCGTCGGGAAGTGCAGGTAGTTGTGACCGTGCTCGCTATCGGTGAAGAGGACCCGGATGTGCTCGGAGTGATTGGTGCCTCACTGGCACTTGGCGTCTCTAACATTCCCTGGAGTGGACCCATCGGGGCCGTCCGCTTGGCGCGCCGCACCGCCGATGGAGCGGTCCTCATCAACCCCCGGTACGTTGAGCGAAGTGACGAAACGAATGACATTGAACTCCTCGCGTGTGGTCAAGACGGGACCATCAATATGATTGAGACTGCCGCCCGGGAGGTGGATGAAGCGACCATCGTGGCACTTCTTGAAACTGCCCGCAGCGTACACGAATCACTCGTTTCATGGCAGCGTGAAATCATTACAGCACACGGTAGCGAGAAGCAGGGTCTGCTCCCACCCGAAACCCCAGCGCCAATACGAGAACTATTTGCGAGTAAGTTTCACGACCTGCTACGCGACACCATCTTTAGCAACCGCCCCGGTAAAGCTCACCTTTATACACTCAAAGATGAATGGATGACTGTAGCCGCTTCGCTTCCAGAGCCCGTTTCACCAACTATTGTCAGCGATTACTTCGAGCAGATGATAGACGAGGTGCTCCATCAAGGCATCGTCAGAGAGGGACGTCGACCTGATGGTCGACGTCTTGATGCCGTTCGTCCTCTGTTTGCACAAGCTGGTGGTATCTCGCCCGTACTTCATGGCAGTGGCATCTTCTATCGTGGTGACACTCATATTTTTTCTGCCCTCACTCTTGGTGGTCCAGACGCAGCACAACTCATCGACACCATGGAAGAGCGGTCGGTAAAAAAACGGTTTATGCATCACTACAACTTCCCACCATTCTCGGTTGGTGAAGTGGGCCGTGTCGGTGGTCAAAATCGTCGCATGATTGGACATGGGGCACTGGCTGAAAAAGCCCTCGTCCCGGTCATTCCGCCGGTGGCCGATTTTCCGTACACGATTCGCCTCGTTTCTGAGACACTCTCAAGTAACGGCTCAAGTTCTATGGGTTCTGTCTGCGCATCAAGCCTTGCACTTATGGACGGCGGTGTACCGATCACTCGACCAGTTGCTGGTATCGCCTCGGGCGTCATGTTTTACGACGAAGCGTACGCACTCCTTACCGACATTCAAGGACCAGAAGACGAGTTTGGTGATATGGATTTCAAGGTCGCCGGTACCAGTGTTGGAGTCACTGCTATTCAGATGGACGTAAAAGTGTCTGGGGTTCCAGTATCGGTACTCGCCGAGGCTTTGACTGCCGCCAAGGCTGCGCGCGAGACTATCCTCACCACCATAACTGACGCCATCGCTACACCACGAGCTACCATCTCACCGCGAGCACCGGAAATCGTCACCCTCAGCATTTTGCCTGAGCAAATTGGTCTGGTGATCGGTGGTGGTGGCAAGACGATTAACGGTATTAAGGCTGACAGTGGTGTCGCTGAAATTACTATCGAGGAGGACGGGCAAGTGTTTATCACTGGTACAAATGGCACCGCCACAGCAGCCGCCGATCGTATTCGCGCCCTGACCAAGCGCTATCAAGTAGGGGAGGTGGTGGTGGCAACAATCACAAAGCTCGCCACCTTTGGTGCCTTTGCCAAACTCGACGCCTACAACGAGGGGCTCATTCACATCTCAGAAATTGCCCCCGTTCGGATCGAGACCATTGCTGGTTTACTCACTGTCGGCGAGACCATACCCGTAGTCGTATCGAAGGTTGAGGATGGCAAGATTGGACTCTCAATCAAACGCCACGACCCCGACTTCTACACTCGACGCCTTGGCACGAACACAGCCTGATATTAACGACCAATACTCACAAACCGGTTCAACCATGCGATACTAGAGGCAATGGCTGAAACGTCGACCAAGCAACTCCCACCGCTGCGTACCTACGCCCGCGATCTTGAAACCGAACGTCAGCGGCGGGGTATACCAGCGACACCCACTCCACCGGTACAGTCGGCAGTCCCACCGCAACCACCCAAACGCAACACTGCAGAGGTTCCTTCTGCTCCTGCTCCAAAACCACGAGCAACCTCGCCAGAAAAACCGACTCCTGGTGAACATATCGTAACCACACCGACATCACCCAAGCGAGTGTCAGAAGCAGTACTCAAAACCCGAGAAGATGCACTAAAAAAAGACAGCGGGCTGCGACCAACGACCATCCCACCGTTTCATACACTCAAAACGGCTACCCATCGTACTGCCAATCCGGTTCCTGCCATGGCGGAGGAGTCCGACACAGACACAATTACAATTCTCAATGATGAAAGCGGGGCGACCGTCATAACCGACACAAAACGTAATCGATTTAGTCTCGGCCGGTCTCTGTTTGCCTCGCTAAGGTCATGGTGGCAAACGCGGTCACAAAAACGGAAGGCCCGCAACACACCGAAGTACGTCGTGCCCGAGACAGATCGTCGGAAGGGAGTCATTCAGCGCGCAACCTCACACACCGGTCGGCAGATTACGGGTGACCAGGCCCAACTGCGTGACCTCGTCCGGGAACGAGAGGTAAACCCCCCACCGGTGGTCGCGGAACCAGAAACAATCTGGACGCCTAACACCGAAACAATTTTTGAACTACTCACGGCCCCAGAAGAAGATACGCACTTTAGTAACATTACCACCACGGCACGATATAGTAGCGACACCCCTACAGCACTTCGCCCTGACACTGTCAAAACGCCCACGGTAGCAGTACCTCCGACAACACCCGCTCCAGCGGCTGCAGTGACTAAACCGACCCTACCCGTCACTGTTAAACCAGAACCAGAACCAGCAGAGGAAATCACACCAGTTCTGGCGCCCGCGCCAGAACCAGAGACAAAACCAGCACCGGTCACCCGCCCACCAGCACAACCTCGATCATTCCGCTTTAACACCAACACTTTGGCTGTCGGCATTGTCGCTCTGGTGGTAGTAGTTGGACTAGGGAACCTAGGGCTACGTGCCTACCTCACCCCCGCGCCGATGATCGAGGTGACCGAACCAACCCTACCCCTCACCATGCCGTTGCGCACCCTCTTGGTGGTGGACGATACCCGAGACGTACTCATGGATGCCCTCACGACCGTACAAACAGAGGCTACGCTACCACTACAACTCTTCGACCTGCAGCGTAATGCAGTACCCATCCCACCCCGAACGATTCTCACCCGACTCGATGAAAATCTAGGAAGTAGTCTTAGCAGCGAGGTAACCGCACTCTATTTTGGCTGGCATAATCGTACAACCGCCTTTGTTGTACTTTCAATCACCGACCGCACGCGCGTCTGGGGACACCTGCTACAAAATGAACGCGCGCTTGGAAACGCCTTATCGCCACTCCTCCGTACTTCGGGAGACCGTTCCTTTACTGATGTGAGAATTAATGAATATGATGTTCGGAGTTATCGAGCGAGTGACAATACCGAAGAATTAACGTACGGCTTTGTAAATGACAGTACCCTTGTAATCACCCGTGACAAAGCCACCTTCCTCCTGATTGCAGCGCTCGCCACTCCCCCTCGGTAGGTATATACTACGAGTGTATGCTCGACACCAATTCGATCCGCAGCGCACTCGAAGCAAAGCTTCGCTCACTCGTAAGCGAACTCCAAACCATCGCCGTTTTAAATACTGAAACCGATGACTGGGAAGCACAACCGGTCGGTGCCGAGTCGGCCGAACCTGATAGTATCGATGGCGCCGATGTGGTAGAAGAATGGAATGAGCGTCACGCCACCGTGGCCGTCCTTGAAGTTGACTATCGCAACGTGCGCCGGGCGCTTCAGAAAATTGAAGATGGCACCTATGGAACCTGTGAGATTTCCGGTAAACCGATTGAACCCGAACGCCTGGCAGCCAATCCACTCGCTCGTACCTGCATCACCCACATGAACAATGAGGGTGACCTGCCACTATAGGCACAAACCCCCATTACCCATGTCGACTGTCGCCCGCACGTATACGATTCAACCCAACGTGCTGGGCGGATCGGTCGTCTGCGTGGAAGCTGATATTGCACCCGGCCTTCACGCATTTTCGGTGGTAGGTCTAGCAGGAAAGGCCACCCTCGAAGCTCGCGACCGCGTCAGTAGTGCACTCAAGCACAGTGGCTACACCTCGCCCAAAAGCCAAAACTATAAAATCACTATCTCACTCTCGCCGGCCGATCTGAGGAAAGAGGGGCCTCTTTTTGACATACCAATTGCCATTGCGTATCTGCTCTCTGAAGGTACCATGCTGCCTTTGCGTGGCGACCCTATCCTGGCCGGAGAACTCGGCCTTGACGGTAGCCTGCGTCCGATCCGCGGAGTGGTCGGGATTGCAACAGCGGCGGCAGCGAACGGGTACACCGAACTTATTGTACCCCTCGAGAATGCTCCAGAGGCCGCGCTGGTCGAAGGCATAACTGTCTACGGTGCTCGTTCACTGCGCGAAGTTATCGACCACCTTACCGACCACACAAAATCACTGCCGGCTACTCCACCCACGGCACTCAGTAACCACTGGCATGAACCCGCCGTTACCTTTGCTGACGTGCGAGGTCAAGAGAGCGCCAAGCGTGGCCTCCTCATCGCTGCTGCTGGCAGGCACAATGCGCTCTTGGTTGGACCACCCGGCACCGGTAAGACCATGCTCGCACGAGCACTGTGTGGGCTGTTGCCACCACTCTCACGAGCCGAGGCGCTTGAGGTACTTGCCATTCACTCACTCGTCGCGCCGTTATCCGAAATTAGTAACCAGCCTCCTTTTCGCAGCCCTCACCACACCGCCTCTCACACTGCACTAGTTGGTGGTGGTACCAACCCTCGCCCCGGTGAGGTTACCTTAGCGCATCGCGGGGTACTATTTATGGACGAGTTTCCCGAGTTTGAAAGGCGGGCACTCGATGCCTTACGGCAACCACTTGAAGATCGTGTGGTCACTGTCTCACGCGTCAGTGGTACCGCCATTTTCCCGGCTGACTTTATTCTTATCGCCGCCCTCAATCCTTACCGTGGGAGCGAAGACGGTACACAAGACCTCGCCCGGGCCATGCTCGATACCTACGCGAACAAAATCTCGGGGCCAATCCTTGACCGCATTGACTTGTGGCTCCCGGTAGTCCATGTCGACCACGCCACCCTTACCGAGAAGCGTGCCGGGGATAGGGGAGGGGAGGTGGAAGCCATGCGCGAATCTATTCTCCATGCACGCGAACGGCAAGCAGTGCGCCTCGCCGGCCGTGGCATTACCACTAATCATGCGATGACTGTCCGTGACCTTGAGGAGACAGTACCTCTCGGCAGTGAAATACAAGACCTCCTCATCACGTCAGCAAAGAAACTCAACCTTTCACCCCGCAGTTTCCACCGGGTCATCAAAGTCGCGCGCACCATCGCCGACCTGGATAATACAGATGAAGTAGCCGTACCTCATCTTCTTGAAGCACTGCAGTACCGCGTACGGACATGATGCTGGTTGCCCAACAAAAACAAAAAACGTGGTAGGCATTATAAACCGCCGCCTCATCTGAGGCGGCGGTTTATGGTATTTCTAGAATGGGTTCTTTGCACCACGCACCTCAAAGTGGAGGTGAGAACCGGTCGAACGACCGGTGTTACCCACGTAACCAATCACCTCACCCTGTGCAACGGATGCACCAACCGAAACCGCATTTGAGGAATTGTGAGCGTAAAGCGTCTGCGTACCATTAGCATGTCTGATAACAATATAGTTTCCGTAGCCACCGTTCCAGCCGCCCGTCTTCGCGACAATTACCTCACCGGCAGCAGCCGCTCGAATCGGCGCACCGGCAGCAGCGGCCAGATCAACCGCATTAAAGCCATGGATACCCTGTGTTCGCAAGGCACCAGGAAGCGGATGAATAAAGCCAGCAGCACTACCGGTAGTGACAGCGCCCCCTGCAGTCTTCGTTCCTGACTTCGCCCGTGCGGGGGCAGGGACGGTACCACCCGGAATAATGATAGTGACACCGGCTTGGAGTTCACTTTCAGCAAGCTGGTT
>CALRHO010000005.1 GCA_943359405.1 Candidatus Nomurabacteria bacterium | reverse complement strand
TCATAACGTTGCGTTCGACCCCGAGGGCAATACCGCCATGTGGTGGAGTGCCATAGGTAAAGGCCTCAAGCATGTGACCGATTTTTTCTTCAATCTCTTCATCGGTATTCCCCATGATCTGGTAGACCGCCTTGAGCAACTCTGGCTTGTGCGCTCGGATACTGCCGCCACCGGCCTCGAAACCATTGCAGACAAGGTCGTACTGCGTGGTGAGAATGTCACCAATGCTTTCGCCCTTAAGGAGCATTTCAATATGCTCAGGCTTGGGCATCGAGAAGGGGTTGTGCGTGAATGTCCAACGGCCATTATCGTCTTTCTCGAAGAAGGGAAAGTCAATGACCCAGGCATACGCGAGAATACCTTGCTTTTTGTCTTCTTCAGTACGGAGGTCAAACTTGTCCGCGCCATATTTTTCCATCGCCTCAGCATATGAGATACGTGGAAATGGCTTTTGTTTGATAGTAAAGCCCATGGATTCAACCGTATGAGTTACCATGTTTTCAATCATACGCATAACGTCTTCACGTTCGACAAACGACATTTCGAGGTCAATCTGTGTGAACTCAAAACCGCGGTCGGCGCGTAAATCTTCATCGCGCACACAGCGGGCAATCTGTACGTAGCGTTCAAAGCCACCAGTCATAAGGAGCTGCTTGTATTGCTGGGGAGACTGAGGGAGTGCGTAAAACTTACCCTGGTTATGGCGACTCGGAACGACAAAGTCACGAGAGCCCTCAGGAGTAGATTCGGTGAGGAGTGGCGTTTCAATTTCTACGAAGTCGTTCTTCATGAGAAACTCACGACAGAGGCGTACGAATTCGCTCCGGAGACGGAGGTTACGTTGCATGCGTTCGGTACGCAGGTCGAGATAGCGGTATTTTAGTCGCACCTCCTCATCCTTATTAGCTGAGTCCTCGTTGATGGCAAAGGGCGGCGTCAGTGACTCATTGAGGATTTCAATGCCCGTGATTTCAAGTTCAATATCTCCATTTGCCACTTTATCGTTGATCATCTTCTCTGGTCGCTTGTTAACGACACCAGCAACTGCTACCACATACTCGGGTTTGAGGGTAACGGCAATGGTGAGAATCTCTGGCTTTCCAAAGACCACTGCTTGTACTTTGCCCGAGCGATCTCGGATATCAAAGAACGCCACTTTACCCTGGTCGCGGGCTACATCAATCCAGCCTTTAATAAGAACTGTCTGCCCGATATGGTTTGGAAGGTCCTTAATGAGTGTTCGTTCCATACTGATGGTACGGAGGGGAGGATACAAAACGCCCCTCCAGTTATATTACGTAAATAATCTAACTGCAGGGGCGATTCCCATCGTGGTGATGAGTCGCGGTGCCACCCTACTTGAAACTCATTATGCGCGATAGCGGGCGCACCCGGAGGGTTCTACTAGGCTCCTCCTGTGGGGAAACCGAGGAATTTCCCTCGGTTTCCCCACGGGGGAAGCGGTTCCTCCCTCTACCTCGGCGGTGTCTGCCGCGTCCTTGGTGATACGACTATACCATAGTCAATACCCGGTGCAACCTAGAGGCTGATACCAATGGCGTTACGAACTCGTTCTAGAGTTTGGTTAGAAACGGTTCGTGCTTTCTCTGCCCCGCTAGCCAAGATGGTTTTGATATCAGTATCAGTAATACCTGCTCGCTTCTCGCGCATGGGGGTTATAAAGGCGTCGAGGTCGGCAGTTAAGGCATCTTTCAGTGCCTTGTACTTGCCTTTGTGTTCATCGTAGAGAGCGTCGAGTGCTGACAAGTCACGACCGGTTTGCTCGTAGAGTACCTTGTGGATGGCAAAGACGTGCTCGGGTCGGTCACCACTTGAGTCAGTGACGATACTAAGAACAGCCTTTTCGATTTCTTCACGTGTACCAAAGGCTGGAATGGTGTTTTTATAACTCTTGCTCATTTTCTTGCCGTCTGTACCCGGCACTACCCCGACTGATTTTTCGATCACCTCCTTGGGCTCTTTGAGTATTTGTCCGTAGGCCAGATTAAACTTGGAGACAGCTTCTCTGGCATACTCAACGTGCTGGCGTTGATCCTCTCCGACTGGTACTAAGTCAACGTCATAGAGCACAATGTCAGCAGCCATGAGCATGGGGTAATTAAAGAGGCCTGCTGTAGCCTCAAGACCCTTGGCAACTTTGTCTTTGTAGGCGTGGGCTAGCTCAAGAAATTTTACTGACACCAAGCACTGGAAGACCCAAGCGAGCTCCATATGGTCTTGGTTATCACTTTGACGAAAGAGCGTGACGCGCTCGGGATCAATGCCGGCAGCCAAGTAGTCTCGTACGAGATCGAAGATATAGGTGCGCATGAGTGCACCCTCTCGAACACTCGTGAGGGCATGGTAATCGGCAACCATAAGAAAGACGTCGGCGTCTGTGCGAGATAGTGCTACCTGCGGAGCCAGTGCAGCAAAATAGTTTCCGATGTGGAGCGTGCCCGAGGGCTGGAGACCAGTAAGGATACGAGGCTTGGCAGGGTTTGACATAATAGGCTGATTTTAGCAGAAATCCAGAGTCCGCGCGACTGAGGTAATCGCACCCATCGAGACCAAACTGCTCCTACTATCATCTGCGATAGTAGGAGTGGTAGGTGGTAACTGGTATCCATCTTATCGTTATTGTCTCTGATAGTGGTAAGAAGCTGTGGTTAAGAAATGAGGGGGAGCTCAAGTGTAAAGCGAGACCCCTTCCCTTCCCCTTCAGAGTGCGCGGTGACTGTACCGCCCATTGCCTCGGCGAGTTTGAGTGCAGTAAAGAGTCCAAGTCCGGTACCGTGAATATTGGCTGAGTTGGCATTACTACCACGCTCGAACTTATCAAAGATGCTATCAAGGGTTTCTTGACTCATACCAATACCGGTATCAATCACATCAAGGTACAGTCGTTTGATTGTAGGATTATCGCGAAGTATGACGGTAATCGTACCCTGAGTTGTGTACTTTATGGAGTTGTTAATCAGGTTGTGGAGGATTTGTTCCGTCTTTCCTTTATCGGCATGTATCATGCCATTACTCTCAAGCTTTGTCCGGAAGAGTAACAAAATATTTTGCTTTAGGGCTAGGGGACGTAGGTCGTCGGTCACGTGTAGTGCCTGCTCGCGGAGCGAAAAGTCACTAAAAATGTATTTCATGTGCCCGGCTTCAATTTGCGATACATTCAGATAGTCCTCAACTGTGGAGGCCATGAGACGAGCTGATTCCTCTATGCGCATGGCTGCCTCAAGAGCTTTTGTGGGCAACTTGCCATAACTACCCTCTTTCAACATTGAGGCGTAGCCAAGCACGGCGGCGAGTGGACTTCGCAACTGGTGACTCGCAATTGAGACGAACTCAGATTTGAGCTGGTCAAGCTGCTTGAGACGTTCGTTAGCTCTAGTGAGATTATTGGCCAGCTTTTGTATTTCTTCACGCTGCTTGATTTCTCGCTTAACGCTGCGGATGAGAAAGAAGCCTGCTACTGAAATGAGAATTAGGGTAGTTGCGCTGATAAGAATGTTCTCATATCCGACAATATAAAAGAATTCTGATGCATTGAGGGTAATGATAAAAAGAACGAGCGCCTGCGATGCAATCAGCTTCATGTTGAATGATTGGTAGCGAACAATCATGTAGGAAAGTATAGTCACAAATGACAACATGCCAATTGGACCAAGGAGGTTGAACTCGTAGATTCCTGAAAATTCACCGGCTAGTTCAGAGGCGAACACAAAGAGTAGGAGCAGGAAAGAGCCGGAAAGGAGATACCGTAACCCCGCGGGGTCACTACTTGGATCCTTAACATAGCTCGTGAAAGTTCGTACGGAGAGAAATAAGAGACCAAGGACACACAATCCTTCTAGAAGGTAAAGGTAGTACCATAGTGGACCATTAACTCCGACACAGTCAGAGATATTGATACCAGTAACATTTAGCTCGGTTGGCAAGAATATCACAATCGGTGCAAGTAGCAGTGCCGAAAGCAGTGCTACCCAGAACGGAGGATAGTGTCTTTCGGTGAAGACGTAGATTAAGGCTAGGGTAGTAACGTAAATACCAACACGCCACAGCATTGATAGTGACCAGCTTACGTAGATGAGACCAGCAGGAACTGCAGTCCAGAGAATAATTTCATTGATTAGGAAAGTGGCGAGAAAGAGTGCTAGGAGAAAAAGCAATTTACTACGAGCTGAAAAACGGTCTCGGAAAAGTACAAAACTTGTTAATAGGATAGTTAAGGCTGAAATTGGTATATATGAGTAGAAAAGCAGGTTGGGGGCAACTGATAATGTAAAAACCCCAAGAAAGTCTGCAGTGGCGTCGGTACAGGTAAGTAGGCTCATGTTACTCAGTCGTAACATCTGTTATCACCAAAAAATCTTCACCCACAAGCCCCTTGTATATGGTGGCGAGAACAGAGAGTATTGTGATACTGATAAAGATTCCGAGAAGTAATTTACCCTTACGGCTCATATGTAAAGTGTAGCATCACCTCGAGGGGTGCGTTTGTTCGACATACACAGGTCTCAGGCTTTGGGTAAAGATTGTATAATAAGTTGATAAAAGACACTTGGGTAAGCATTCCAATCACGAGCTAGTGTTAGCGATGGGGGTACGAGTTCAACAATAAGTGGCTTGTGACCAAAACGCTTTTTAATAAAAGCGATGGCCGGTTCAACAAAGTTAGTCCTAAAACCGATTTCGTCAGGTTCATACCATTCAAACATAATCCCGTGTACCAGGAGTAGGCTGAGGAGTTGTCGGTAATGGAATGCAATGTCACCACGACCTTTGCGGTCAATCCATGTAGATTCGTCAATTAGCGTAACTCCAGTTGGATAGATTTCTTGCAGGAGTCGAACATGAAAGGCTGTAAGTGGTTCACCGTGCAGTGTTGATATGGTTCGTAGTGGCTTGCCCTGTGCTTTTGAGAAATCAATGATCGTAAAGTGTTCAAAAAACTCCTCCCCTGTCCTGGTTATTCCTTTCGTTACACGCATTTTGCCGAGCGCGTGTTTGAGTCGGTTATTTCCAACTATTAAATCGCTCGGGTCTTCTCCGATAACGATAGGTAGTTTGGTTGGCATAGCTAGTTCTATAAAACGTAGCGTCTCATAATTCGGTGTCGCAATATGTCGACAGAGATATAGGATTGGGTCTACTTGATCAAAGTGAGGAGGAATGTCGTTCTGTAGAAACGTCTTAATTGCGGCCAGTAGTTTCTTGTCTTTACGTCGAGCATGAATGAGTGACAGGGCTTCTGGAAGCGGGGTAAAAATGTCGCGATGCGTTGCCATAGAGGTACTTTACACCGACAAATACAGCACTACACTGCCGACAGTAATAATACCAATGCCAACAATTTTCTGTGCGGTATTCATCACACTAATATCTTCTCTGAGGTAGTTACCAAAGAAAATCGCGATTAGGTAACTAATCGCAAACAGCACGAGCGGTTGGTAGGCATTGACCGCTTGAACCAGGAGCACCGGACCGAGGATGACTGCGTACGAAAAGACGAGTGTCGCAGCATTATCAAACACTTCATTGATAGCGCTGACAGTCCAGATTTGTTTATTGCGCTCGGCGATAAAGTTATTGAACTGCCGACGGTACGACGGAATCGTGACATACAGAAAGAGGCCGGTCAGACCGAGCCCGATGCCCTGCCAGAAGGCGCTGGTGGCAAAGCCGTCATCAAGGGCGACATACTTAAAGACTACTTCTTGGAGTGCAACGACAGCAGATGCCAGGAGCATAAGCCCTAAAGTCAGCCAAGAGAAACTGCCGTCGCGGAAGTTGTACGACAGTACAAACGATCCGAGCATAAGACCGCTAGCGGCAATGAATTGTAGCGTGGTTACGGTTTCCCCCAGTAGTAGGAAGGCAAAGATAAAACCAAAGACCGGAATGGTTTGAAAAATCGGAACAGTCTTGGTGAGTTCACTGCGACCAATGGCGTAGAGGTACGCAATGACCCACATGGCATTGAGAATACCAATACCAGTACCAATGAGTGCGCTCTCTGTAGAAAAGCTGATAGCACTTCCCCACCCTACGTAAACACCAGCACTCACCAGCACAGCAAAAAAGGCTGAGAAGAGTACCAGGGTGCCAATACCCTCATCGTATTCGTCATCTTCGCCACGGAAGAAGGTTTCGATGAGGTATTTATCAAATAAATTGCCGGCGACCCAGAGCAGCTGAGCACCGAGGCCGATGTATATCCATAAGGGAATTTCAAACATAGTGCTCGGATAAAAACGTAGACGACTACCCTTATCCTAGACGAGGAACAGCACAATCAGTGGTACCAAGAGCCACCAGAAAAACCAACCCTCCTGACCAAACGCTACCTGTAGCGGAGTATCAGGATTGAGGAATTCGCTGACGGGGAGAATAGTGAAGCTGTAGACCATAACGAGTACCGTAGCAACGAGCGAGAGTAAAATCTTTTTGCCAAAGCTCTCAAACTTTCCTTCCAGAAACTCAGACGGCATAATGCGGATAAATAGAATGAGCGCAAACACTGTAAAGACGAGAAAACTGCCGAGTTTCAGGAGCGCGAGCGTGGTGGGTGCCTCAGCTGAGGCAAAGAGTTGCTCGTAGTACGGGAAATGGATGGACAGGAGAAGAGCAAGATAGAGGCTTGCAATCACGTTGATGATTGCTTGCCGACCCTTTGCGATGGCAATTACTACAAAGATACCAAAAACGATAAGGAAGTAGAGACATTCGTACGCAAGGTGGAGTAAGTCTGCGAAGTCCATAGTGGACGCGAAATAAAGTGCAGTTATAGTATACCGGCAGTGCTCCGTAAAAGTACTAGAGGTTCTCCACTTCCACTTCAGTTTATACAAAAAAATCCACGTACATAACGTGGAGTTTTTTGTTTAGAGAAATGTTTAGAGACCTTCGTTTCGAAGTTCTTCAACGAGTTTGCGGGCGGCGCGTGAAAGTTGCTTGGGAGTCTCAATTTTGACGGTGACAAGGAAGTCGCCGCGGGTACCGCGAGCGCCGGGTACCCCTTTTCCTTTGATGCGTAGTTGTTCTCCGTGAGTAATGCCGGCGGGTACGAGTACGCTCTCGGTCCCATCCATAGTCTCCACCTCGTAGGTAGACCCGAGGAGTGCGTCGGTTAGTTTTACCGGCATGGTAGTCGTCAGCGTAGTGCCGTCGCGCTTGATGGTCTTATGACTCTCGACATGGAGTTTAACGTAGAGGTCACCTGGTTGGCCGCCGAGTGTAGCTTCACCACGACCAGTGAGACGCACCATCTCGCCGTTCTCTACCCCAGCTGGTACTTTTACTTCGATCTCCTCTTGCTGACGCATGACGCCAGCCCCAGCACAGTGGCCGCAGCGCTCCTTTGGTATCTTGCCGGTACCGCGACAGGTGGCGCATTCGCGTACGGTGGTGAAGTTGCCCATGACGCTCTGACGAGCTTCGCGGATTTTACCGTGTCCACCACAGGTACTGCAGCTCATCATCTCGGTACCAGCCTTGGCGCCAGTGCCACTGCAGTGCGTACACGCACTGTTTTTGGTCAGCAGGATACGGCGGGTTATGCCAAAGATGGCTTCACGGAACGTAAGGTTGATATCAATCGAGATGTCTCGACCGCGTGAAGGGCGACGAGCGCCACCACCGCTAAACCCAAAGCTTTCGAAGATATCACCCAGATCAAACTCAAACGACTGCCCGTTACCAAAGCCAGCTTGAGAGAAGTCGAAGTTACCCCACTGAAAGCCACCAAAGCCGGCGCCTGGTCCACCAGCGTTTTGGAAGGCGTGTCCATAGGTATCATATTCAGCCTTCTTCTTGTCGTCACCCAAGACCGCGTAGGCCTCGGTGATCTCTTTGTATTTCTCCTCGTTACCGGTAGCCTTATCGGGATGGTACTGGGAAGCCAGCTTACGGAAAGCCTTTTTTACCTCGTCTTTTGAGGCCCCCCGCTGGAGGCCCAGGATGGCGTAGTAGTCCTTCATAGCGGTGGAATTAGTGGCTAAGTGCTTCGAGTATGGCACAGACCAGGGAGGGTCGCAAATTTGACGAAAACTCTAAAATGAGGTGAAAACTTTCGTCAAAATGCACTCACCTACGAGTCCTTTTTTTCTTCCGACGGTGCGTCGCTGGTGGTATCGGTAGGATTTTTCGCCGACTCCTCGTTAGCTTTCTGGATCACTTCACCAATCTTCGAAAGTGCCGACGAGAGAGCATCGCTGGCTGTTTCGATAGCTGCCTTATCGTCCTTGTCCTTGGTCTCTTGGACAATCCGTAGCTTGTCTTCAATCTCTGCTTTTACCTCAACAGGGATGCGTTCGCTGTGCTCCTTGAGTGCTTTTTCGGTGGTGTAGATAAGCTGCTCAGCTTGGTTGCGGATATCGATGAGTTCCTTCTTGCGGTTATCTTCGGCTGCATGTGCCTCGGCATCTTGCTTCATGCGCTCAATATCGGCATCGGTTAGTCCAGAAGTCGCTTCAATACGAATTGACTGTTCTTTTCCGGTCGATTTATCCTTGGCAGTAACGTTAAGAACACCGTTGCTATCGACATCGAAGGTGACTTCTACCTGCGGAACACCACGGGGTGCTGGTGGAATACCATCGAGCACAAAGCGCCCGAGTGATTTGTTGTCGTTGGCCATTGGTCGCTCACCTTGGGTAATGTGAATTTCGGTCTGGGTTTGATTGTCGGCAGCCGTTGAGAAGACTTGTGATTTGCGGGTTGGTATGTGGGTGTTTTTTTCAATCAGTTTTGTCGCGACGCCACCCATGGTCTCGATTGCCAGTGAGAGTGGAATCACATCCACAAGCGTAATATCCTTTACGTCACCTTGGAAAATGCCAGCCTGGATGGCGGCACCGAGGGCAACGACCTCATCGGGGTTTACACTCTTGTTTGGCTCTTTGCCAAACAGTTGCTTCACAGCTTCAACAATTGCTGGCATGCGTGTCTGCCCACCGACGAGAATGATTTCGTTGATGTCGTTCTTTTGGAGACCCGATGCCTCGAGTGCGCGTTTGGTTATCATGATTGACTTCTCGATAAACTCACGCGCCAGGTCTTCGAGTTTGGCTCGGGTGAGTTTGTACTCCATGTGGAGGGGGCCGTCGCTCCCCTGTGAGATGAAGGGAATGTTGATGGTGCTCTCGAGGGTGGTCGAGAGGTCGTGCTTGGCCTTCTCAGCCGCCTCATCGAGGCGCTGGAGAGCGAGGCGGTCCTTACTGAGGTCCACGCCAGTCTCCTTCTTAAATTCCTCAATGAGGTGACGAACAATCCCCTGGTCGATATCGCGACCACCCATATGGGCGTCACCATCGGTTGAGCGTACCTCCACGACATCGTCACCGACTTCGAGTACTGTGACGTCAAAGGTGCCACCACCGAAGTCAAAGACAACAATCTTTTCATCTTTCTTCTTGTTAAAGCCATAGGCGAGCGCGGCGGCGGTTGGTTCGTTGATGATGCGCTTGACCTCTAGGCCGGCAATCTTGCCGGCATCCTGGGTTGCTTTGCGCTGCGCATCATTAAAGTAAGCGGGTACGGTAATCACCGCCTCGGTGATTTTTTCACCAGTCTTAGCCTCAGCATCGCTCTTGAGCTTAGCAAGAATCATTGCTGAGACCTCCTCCGGACGGTACTCTTTGCCACCCATCATCACCAGAGCGCCACCATCCTTCCCTTCCTTCACCTCATAAGGAACAATGGCTTTGTCACTTTGGACAGCCTGCTCGCTAAAGGTGTGACCCATAAAGCGCTTGATTCCGTAGATGGTGTTGGTGGGGTTGGTAACCGCTTGGCGTTTGGCGATTTGGCCAACGAGGCGTTCGCCCGTCTTAGAAATTGCCACCACTGACGGCGTGGTGCGGTTTCCTTCTGCATTTTCGATTATGCTTGGTTCACCAAGTTCAATGATAGCCATTGCTGAGTTGGTGGTGCCAAGGTCGATGCCAAGAATTTTTGCCATAGGTATATTGATACGTTAGGTACAGTGCTAATGTGCTTTAGTTTCCAGGTTCAAACGCTACAGAATAAGTCGGTATCACTGGTCGTGTTGCTTCCCTACCCCACGGCGACTCGTGCTGGTCTGATGACGAGTTCACCCCGCTTATAGCCTTTTTGGATAACGGCAGTTATTTTGCTGTCGCCGCCATTGTCTATAAGCGCTTCGTGCTCATGGGGGTTGAAAGTCTCACCCACAGGAGCAAGGACGGTTACGCCATAACTGGCAAGCAGTCCCATGAGTTGAGCGTACATACCTTCCACACCTTTGCGCCAGGTTGGGTCGGCATGCTGCCATGCAGGATCGTTCATAGCCATGTCAAAGCTGTCACAGAGTGGCAAGAGTTCTTCGACATGGCGCGCGATTGCTCGCTCACGGTCGAGACGAGTCTGCTCCTCCAGTCGCTTTTTGGTATTGAGGAGGTCTGCCCGCTCACGCTGGAGCTGCTCTAGGGCCTCACGCTTCTCTGCCTGGGCTTCAGCGAGGTCGCTGCGGAGCTTCTTTACCTTGTCTTCTAAGCGACCTTCTACTTCGTCAATTTCAGAATTTATACTAATTTCTTCAGATACTTCATCGTTGGTGAGCTCGAACTCGTCGAGGTCATTACGGTCTTTGTCATTCACCATACTTTTGTATTATAAATTCGAAACTGATGGTTGTCAAAGACATCATATTGAGGCTGCGTGGCGCGAATGGTGCTGGTGAGATCGAATATATATGATTGCTTTGAGATTAATTTCCAACAGTGATCAGGTTGCCGCAATTACTAGTGTGTTGGAGCATCGGCTGGCCTAAGCATTTCTATGTAGGGAGTTTATCTCTCCACATTTGAGCAGGTTTATCGATTTTTACAAAATGAGTAGCTCGTCTACCATTTCTTCCGTTAGCCCAGACTCAGGTGTTGTGTATGTTTCCCTCCAGGCCCTAATATGCATTGGAGCAAGTCCAACTTCATCATCAATTGTTGGCTCTTGCATAATGAATGTTGGTGGTTTCTCAGGGCGGCCTTCCATGCAGATGATTCTATTACTAATAGTAAGTTTTGTTTTGCAACGATAACTCAAAATCCCCTGGCTTTGCTCATTGCAAAGGCACTAGGAACAAATTAACAAAACATCACAAAGGGTGTTTTGTCTAAATATTGTTTCCCTCCAAGTCGCTAAACATAATTGTTTGCTGATTTACCGTTTCGGTCACCAATCATTAAGTATTATTTACCTACGCATAAATACTAAGTGCTGTCGACTCCGCCTCGCAGTGACCCTCGCTAGAAAGCGGGCTCGTTGCATCGCTCCGGCCGTCCAAGCGTAACAAAAGCCCCTTGGAGGGGCTTTTGTCTTAACGCTTGGACCAGGCTGGTCGCTTGCGGGCCTTCTTGAGACCGAACTTCTTGCGTTCGACGGCGCGCTGATCGCGCTTGAGGAAGCCCTCCTTCTTGAGGGCGGTGCGACGCGGTGCGCTCTCCTTGACGAGGGCGCGGGCAATGCCGAGGCGGATAGCTTCTGCCTGGGCGGCGATACCGCCACCGGTTACATGCGCCTCAACGTGGTAGTGCTCGATACCGAGATCCTTGAGGGCCCAGATAGACTCGGTCGTGGCCCGGAGTGATTCGTGGGGGAAGTAGGCCGAAAGCTCCTTACCATTGACCACAAACGAAGGCTTGGTGGCTGGAGTGAGACGAACACGGGCGGTAGCGGTCTTGCGGCGGCCGATGCCTTCGATGTAGACAGTTTTCTTGGTAGTCATAGTGATGATAAAAATGGATTACTCGGTCACCACCAACTGAGCCATAAGGCGCTGACGGTGCTTGTTCTTCGGGAGCATACCCGAAACAGTGCGACGAATCACCTCGGCATAGCCACGGCGGGTGGCCAGATGCTTAAGTGGCTCGTTCTTGAGCCCGCCCGGGTAACCAGAGTAGCGCTGGTAGACCTCGGTACCCTTCTTCTCAGGTACGTCAAGCTTGGCAGCATTCACGATGGACACGGTCACATCGTTAACAATGTGTGGCGCATAGTCAACGTCTTTCTTGCCGATCAGGATAGCGGCAGCTTCGGTAGCTACTTTGCCGAGGCGCTTGCCGGCGGCATCAATCGTGTAGCTTTTACTGGTAGGTTTAGTCTTCATACGTGCAATATTATTCAACGAAGCTGATGGCAGCACTGTCGCGACCCGAAGGAAGTCGACCCATTTTTACGACACGAGTGTATCCACCCTTACGTGCAGCAAACTTAGGAGCGAGGGTTACAAAGAGTGTCTTCATAATCGCATCGCTTGGACTACCGAGACGAGCAGCAGCAACACGACGAGTGGCTACCGTATCGGTCTTAGCAATAGTAATCAGGCGCTCAATCCGTGGTTGTACTTCCTTAGCCTTGGCGTAGGTGGTCGTAATCTGCCCGTCACGAATAAGCGAGACGCAGAGCCCACGCAAGAGCGCTGCTCGTCCATTTTTGTCCCTAGAGAGGGTTCGGTTCTTGTTAGCGTGTCGCATAATGATTATTCAGCAAGATTAAGTCCCATCTTCTCGAGAAGCGCAACGATTTCATCAAGACCTTTGGGGCCGATGCCGTCGAGCGCCAGAATATCATCTTTTGTCTTGCGCACAAGGCCACCAATTGTGCGGATACTGGCCTCCTCAAGTGCCTGGAGGGTGCGACTGGTGAGGTCAAGTGCCTCAATGCGAGTCTTGAGTACCTCTTGGTCAGCGCCAGCCTTCGGGGCAACGACCGGAACCTCCGCAGCGGTCTCCGTAGAGTATTGCTCCTGAAAGCCAATAATAGCCTTGAGCTGGTGAATCATGATTTCGATTGACTTCTCAAGTGCCTCCTGTGGTGAGAAGGTACCATCAGTTTCAATGAAGATGCGAAGACGATTGTAATCAGTTCGATCACCAACGCGCATGTTCTCAACTTCGTAGTTAGCACGGCGGATCGGCGTAAAGACGGCATCCATCGCAATAGTACCGATCTCAACCTTGTCACGCTGATGCACCTCACGTGGTACGTAGCCAAGACCCTTTTCGACACGGATCTCCATTTCGAGTGAGGCGTTCTTAGTGGTGAGTTCAGCAATTGGTTGCTCTGGTGAAAGGATCTCAATTTGTGTAGGAACCTTAAGATCGCCAGCAGTTACGATGCCAACGCCTGACTTCTTGAGGCTAATGGTTACCGGCTCGTCTCCGTGGAGCTTGAGACGAATGCGCTTGAGGTTGAGGAGGATGGTGATTACGTCCTCTTGCACGCCGTCGATGGCCGAAAACTCGTGCGCAATACCCTCAATTTTGACTTGGGTAATGGCAGCGCCCGGGAGAGAAGAGAGGATGATACGGCGGAGTGAGTTGCCGAGGGTATGGCCGTAGCCAGGGTGAAGGCCGTCGATTTCAAACACGCCGCGGAATTCTTCTTGGGTGACTACGCGGGGCTTTGAGGGAAGGGTGACATTGGTTTCCAACATAAAGATGCACTTAACGGCTTACAAAAGAACGATTAGCGACTGTAGTATTCTAGCACTTGGTCGACATCAAAGAGGCGACCCGTGATATCGCTAACCGGGGCACTCTTGATCTCACCAGCCATCTTCTTGGCATCAAAGGTGACCCAGGTTGGTACACCTGCGCCATCGTATGACTCACCAATTCCGGCAAAGAGCGCTGATGAGCGGCTACCGTCACGAATCTCAATAATGTCACCTACCTTCACCTCATGGGAAGGGATGCTGTAACGCTTACCATTAACCTTAATGTGGCCATGACTGACTACTTGCCGGGCCATGCGACGGGTCTTAACGAGGCCGAGGCGGTACACAACATTATCAAGACGTGACTCCAGACGCTCCATAAGGAGGGCGGCGGGCTGGTGACTCTTTTCAACTGACTCTTTTACGTAACGGCCAAGCTGACGCTCGGTGATCCCGTACGTATAGCGCAACTTCTGCTTTTCAATAAGCTGCTTCTTGAAGTCACTCATCTGACCGGGGCGCTTCTGCTGCTTTCCACCACGAGCTTGCGAGAGGGCAAATTTCTGGGTCTGAGTCTTTTCAAAGACAGGTGCACCCAAGCGCTTGGCGATTTTGTATTTTGGACCGATTTTCATACGCTACGGAAAAGACTAGACACGACGCGGCTTAGGCGGACGTGGGCCATTAAATGGTACTGGGGTAATGTCGGTAATACGGCTAATACCAATACCCTTCCCGGCAAAGGCACGGAGGGCTGACTCGCGACCAGCACCCACGCCCTTAACAAATACTTCAGCCTCCTTCATACCCATCTGCTGAGCCTTTTCACCGATGATTTCACCGACTTTGGCAGCCGCAAACGGTGTAGATTTACGAGAACCCTTAAAACCAAGCGCGCCAGAAGAAGCGGCCATAACGGCGTTACCCTTCGGATCACAAAGAGTGAGAAGGGTGTTGTTAAAGGTCGCCAGGATATTGAGACGGCCGGTTGCGAGCTTGCGCTTTGGTACAGTATTAAGCGCTCGACTGGTGCCGGCAACGTCTGATCCTCCTCCCTTCTTGATGATGCGTTTCTTACCCATAGGAATGCATTGCTAGACTAATAAATGAGCTCTAGGTCTTCTCGAGCTTACGGCGACCACTGCCCATCGTCTTCTTCACGCCCTTGAGGGTGCGAGCGTTGGTCTTGGTGCGCTGACCACGAGCGGGCAGGCGCTTTTGGTGGCGGCTACCTCGGTAGGATTTAATATCTTTAAGGCGCTTGATATTGGCTGCTACCTCGCGCTTAAGATCACCTTCAATACGGAATGACTCTACCTTCTCTCGAACGGCGTTCTCTTGGTCTGTAGTGAGACTGGTGGCCTTGGCAGTAGGATCAATTTTAAGCTCAGCAAGGAGGGTCTTGGCACGAGCGACTCCAATGCCGTACACCACGGTGAGGGCGTAGGCAAGCTGCTTGTCGTCAGGGATGGTGATACCAGAAATTCGCATAGGAAACGAGATTAGCCTTGACGCTGCTTATGGCGAGGCTTCTTTTTGTTAATAACAAAGACAACCCCTCGTCGTTTGACGATGATGTCATCGGGTGCCATTTTCTTCACTGACGATCGTACTTTCATACCGTAATTAAAGTCGCTTAGTAATACGTGCCTTACCTCCATATGGATCCAGTACCATGCCGACGCGGTCCCCCACAAGCACACGAATGCGAAACTTGCGCATTTTGCCAGCGAGGTATGCGAGGACAACTTTCTTGCTCTCGTCGAGCGTGACACGAAATAGCGCGTTTGGGAGCGCTTCTTCCACCACGCCGTAGGCGAGGTCGTCTTTTGTGTCAGGTACCGTAAAATCCATTAAACGGGGAGAGTGTAACAAAGAAATTATGAGTGGTCAATATCCCGCCTGTGTCCTGGTACCAAAAAGTTAGATGTGAGGAGGTAGTTTGGTCTTCGTTGAAACCTAGTTCGTGTCGGCCACTTCCTCAATAAGACGGATATCATTACCATTTTCGGGGAAAGAACGTCGGTAAAAAGGCTTCATAGAGACCGTGAAGGACTCAATAGCGCTGCTGTACGCTGTCTGGATACTCGGTATAACAGTTTTTGACTTACCGGCCAGGTCAGCCCGTAACTTTGCCTCATCATACTCCCAGATGATACGTGGACGTCCTACAATAGTAAATGTCAGTGATGGCTCGTTGGCGAGGACAGCAGCATTCTTATTGGGGTCAGTGTAACTAAAGAGCATACCCTCGTACGTCTCAATGCGGACAGGGTTTTCATTATAGGTTGGGATTGACTGCTCAGCGATGAAAGCAGCAAATTCACCGGTTTTGAAGAGTGGCACCTGGAGAACAGCCTGTTCCTTAATAGTGACGAGATCATCACCAAAATTTACCGTGGGGAGCTCGCTGTAGGTAAAGGCATAAGAACCTTCAAAAGCCACAAAGCCAGCTGGTCGCTCATTTTTGATGCGTTCGAGTAGTTGGTTACGTAAACTGATCTGGAGTTCTTGGCGGGCTGTACCAAGTTCGGTGGAATCCACAATAAACTGCGGGCCATCAAAGCCACCTGTAAAAGGTTCAGGATTGGTGGCGTAGATTGCCTTAAAGAGGTCAGTGAGCTTACTTTCCTCAAAGCCAGGGACCGTAAAGCGGGTGCCAGCAGCAAGATTGTATTGTTCACCAACGGTTTCAGCAAAAACTGCAGCACGAATACTGCCAGGTACGTCCTTTCCGTCTTTCGTAACTGACCCAGGAACGACCACAGACTCTTCGATGCGGAAAATTAATCCATCCGGTGACTTGAAACGGGTATTCTTGATTAGTCGTTCCGCTCCAGGAGTTGTCTTCACTATCTCAATCGTACCCTTGGCTTGCTCCTTAACCATTTTCTCACCGCTGGCCTTCACCTGCTTTTCACCAGTAGTCTCAAGTGTGAGGATTTCGTAGGTGAGGGCACCTTCGCGGCGTTCACGAAAAGCTTCAAATTGAGCGTTAATATTGAGGTCACGAACATGTGGCTTGATAGTGATTGTTGTTTCCGCAAAGACAACACTGAGTACTAACGAGCCAACAACTACGAGGGTTGCAAGCACACCGCCCCAGATGTAATGGGTGCGCCGAGTCTTATTGCCATCTTCAATGGTAATTGGCTCGGTGTCATCAACGTCGTCATGTAGCTGTGGTCGAGGCTGCGTAATAATTGTATCGTGCGGCCGAATAGACGGTCGTGGACGGTTTTCAATCGGACGGATGTCCTGCAAATTCCACTTTTGAGCCATGGTAACCTAACCAGTATAACTTTTTATTGCCACGCTATGTCGGATTCATTGTGGGTGGTGTGGAAAAACTGTGCTGAAATCAGGAGTGCGCTATCATGGCGAGTAAATAAGTCCTTTGCACTTGAAGGAGTGTAGTAGCGACTAATAATATCATTCGAGACAGGAATGACGTGGTGGGCACTGCGAGTGGCGAGATGAGCACCTTCTTTTATACGCTCAGAAAAGAAGTTCTCGGTTTCAATATTACTATGGAGGATGATAGTTTTGGGAATAGAAAGTGCATCACCAGTTTCGTGAAGTAATTCACCAACTCTCGCTTCATAGGCATGATACAAAGCCTCAATTTGTGAAGCCGTTTGCTCATCGGACTGGTAGGCCTCGTTTCCAAGCTGGCTATAGGCCTCGGCAAGTGGGATTTTTGTGGCGGTTGAGATTTCTCGTGCGAGTGAAAATGCCCCATACGACAGGTGGGTACAGTACTGCAGCACCCCGTCCCGTACCAAACCAATTTCAGTAGCTTCTGAAGTGATATCGATGAGGCAATATTCGGTCCGTTCCGGATACAGTGCGCGGGTGGTGAGGTAGTAGGCCAGCATAAATGAAGACGTATGCAGATTTGTCTTTGGTAACAGTTTCTCATGACATTCGCCAATTGCAGTCACTAAGTAGCCATGGACAAGCGAGTTGGTACGCGCAAGGGCAAGATCAGATGCCTTTTGGCCACGCGGACCGGTGATGCGGTATCCATTTGCGGTTAGTGCAATAGTAGATTTGGCAGTAATGGTGAGACCGAGTTCTGCGAGTACCTCGTGCTCTTTTAGTTCGCGCAAGATTTTCTGCTCAGCTGTCTCAACTAGTTCAGAGATGAGGTTTTTACTAATCACAAATGATTCATCGCCTCGGTACGTAATAGTTTTTGTAACCGTATACGACCAGGGTGCAGCAACGGTAACATGTACATAGCTTGGTCGTGGGTGATTGGGAATCGCTTGTTTGAGTACCTGTCGCCCCGTAGTTTCTAGAAGTAAACTAGCGTTGACAAAAGCGGTGCTGAGATTCTTGGCTAGTTGTTGTATGTCGGTCGTGTCGCGCAAAGGAACATGCTCACGGTGAGACCAGACTATAATTGGTATCGCGTCCCCTGGTCGTGATGCGACATAGGAGACGAGCACGCTGGCAGAACCGATATCAATGAGGGCCCCGATGGTCATCGGAGGTGTCGATTTAAACAGACTCATTGCTAGTAGTATACAAGCCCAGTGGCCACGCGGTGGCTACCATGGTGGACATAGATCATACGAGATGATGAAACTAGGCAATGATTGCCTTGATGGTTCTCCGGAGTGAAAAAAGAGCCCCCGCGCTGACGCGCGAGGGTTCAAGGATTCAAGAGGATCAAGTCCTCAAGGGCTCGAGGTTCAGAACTTCCGAGACGCCGAAACGCCCAAGTCGTAGCCCCGGTTGTAGTCCCAACAGTTGGAGACTCTGAGGCCATCAGTATTGAAATGGCCGATGTACATGCGTTCGCCGTCCGAGTCGACGGAGTTGGTGCGGACATAGATGTTCTCAAGGAGGTAGATATCGCGGACGGCCTTGTAGGTCGTCAGCGCCCAGACCACTTCCGCGACGTTGGGGATGACCATTGGCTCCTTGACGACCACCTGCTGTTCCGGCCAGTCCTTCGACAGCGAGTTCTCGACCGGCTCCTTGCGGAGCGCGATCCAGCAGAGCGCCTCAACCTTGTCGGTGCGGGCGAACTGCTCGTTCGCTCCGTTGTACCAGTCGCTGTTGTTCTGCTTCGGTCCAACCGAGCAGAAGAAGTCGGCCTTGACGGCGCGGACGTCGATGAGCGACATCGCGGTCGGTGGTCCTGCCACGAGCATCATGCCGCTGTCGCGGAGCTGCTCGAGCGTTGCCTGATCCGGGAGCTTGCGCCCCAGCTCGATGAGCTGGTCCTCGGTGTAAACGAGGCCCCGGGCCGTGGCGATCTTGTCGGCGGAGATGAAGTCATCGCCGAGGATCGAACGGGCCAGCGTGTAGTCCGGCAGCTTGGACGTGAATCGGGCGAGCCCGGCCACGACATAGGCTTGGAACTCGCCGCCGCGCTCGATGAGACGCTGCAGTCCGTCCTTGTTGGGGTTGAAGTCCTTGAGAGCGCGGTTACCTGCATCCGCGACGAAGCGCTTGAACTGCTTCAATTGGTCTGGCGTGATGTGATCTACCGTGACCGTCTGGTATGGCTTTCTCGGCCAGAATAGCGGCAAAAACGCTAGTACAATAGCCGCCATCGCGATGCACCACTGGTACGCGAGCAAGGTGTTTATAGTATTGCCCAGGATGGACATGGTTTTTCCCTTTCATAATGTCAAAGAGCGGGGTCCCGTAGGCCGCACACTCTTATTGGTTGCGGGAGGGGACACCCTCCCTGCCTTTCGATATAAGAGCATAGCTTGGTACAAAAGTCAAGTACATTCTCCGGAGGCCCGGCCTCCGGAGTGAGTTAACAAACATCCATTCTCCGGAGTACGAGATGATGAAACTAGGCAATGATTGCCTTGATGCGTCGTACTCCGGCTGATGATGACTCCTCTTTAACAATCCTAAACGTCCCGGAAATGTGTTCAAGTCGCCCAACGTGGGGACCACCACAGAGTTCGCGTGATACAACGGTGCCGTCACTAGTTTTCATGGTGTAGACCTTTACGTCTTCAGGATACCGATCCCAGAAACTGGCTTCGATGGTAGGGTCAGCCTGCGCCACGTATTTCGGGAGCATTTCGATAGTTACTTCCCCGCCCTGCGTAATAGCATTGTTGACGTAGGCTTCAACCCGATCAAGCACGTCCCGCTCAACTTTTTCTGGGTGCGTAAAGTCATAGCGGGTGCGCTCGGCGGTAATATTGCTCCCCGCTTGATGAACGTGGTCACCGAGCTCTCGACGCAAGCCTGCTAACATGAGGTGAGTGGCGCTGTGAAGGCGTACGACCTGTTCGGAACTATCAGCGAGGCCGCCTTTAAACTTTTGCTCAGCTCCTGCCCGTGATTTTTCCCGGTGCGCATCCATGAGTGCAGAAAATCCAGTACGATCTACGGTATACCCTTTCTCGATGGCAATCTCCTCAGTAAGTTCAATCGGAAAGCCATATGTGGTGTAAAGATCAAAGGCCTTTTCACCAGTAATGACTTTCTTGGCCATAGCACCGGCGTTAGTATCAATCTTCCGCGCGCCCCCTTCGTCGGTGGCCGAGGTGAGGTGAATCTGGAGTGAGACCTTTTCAAATTGTTTAAGACCAGCAGCGAGCGTCTTACGGAACTGCTCCTCCTCACGCGCAATGGCTGAAATGATGTTGGCGTGCTCGGTGGTGAGGTTTGGATAGTGTGCTTGGTAGGTATTGATAACGCTCTCTGCAAGATTGGCAAATTGCCCTGGCGCAATCCCAAGCTGATCAGCAAAGCGCACTGCACGGCGTAAGAGGCGACGCACAAAATAGCCCTGCTGCTCGTTTCCGGGGAGCACGCCGTCACCAATCATAAATACCGCTCCGCGAATATGATCGGTAATAATGCGAAACGCGACCAGATTTTCCTGGTAGCGCTTCCCTGAAACAGCTTCAATCTGTTCAACCACCGTGTGGAGGAGGTCGACCATAAACACATCTGGATTACCGACTTTAGCGGCAGCTATTCGTTCGAGGCCGCCGCCAAAGTCAACATTGCGTTGTGGCAGCTTTGTGAACGAACCGTCTGCTTGCTTGATGTATTCTATAAATACCGAATTGCCAATCTCAAGGAACTGGCCGGAATCAGAGTTGGGGTGCGGTGCTAACTCGCTAAAGACAGGATGGGTAGCGTACGCTGACCCAAAGTCATAAAAGACCTCACTGTCCGGGCCACCAATTTCTCCGACGGGCATGTTTTCAGGCTTTCCTGATCGACTCCACCAGTTTTTGGCGGCATCGTAGTAAAAAATCCGACCACCTTGCATACCAACTTTATAACCTTCCTCCTCCGAGCCGATAGGTACCGCCGGGGCATCGATGCCCC
>CALRHO010000004.1 GCA_943359405.1 Candidatus Nomurabacteria bacterium | reverse complement strand
GGTGGTATTTATGTGACTTCGCGCGCTGATGAGGCACAGATTTTCGTCAATGAAGTAGAAGTGACCGATGCTCGCACGTTCCGTAATGCCACCTACTTGCAATGGCTGGGAGCAGGTAGGCACCGTCTCCATGTGCAGGCACCCGGGACAGCGACTTGGGTCAAGGAGCTGAACGTGTTACCACACATCGTGATTGAGGTCGAGTCATTTAACATGCCGCTGACGCCACACGTGCGACCGGTCACACCCTACCTAACCCTCGCTGGTCTGCCGGTGGTCGTGGTTCCCAGTACCACGACGGTACCATTTGTTGGCGCCACCACGACGGTACCGTTTGTGGCGACTACTTCTCGCGCTACGACCTCCTTGGCTGCTAATCGTGAGTACCTGCGTCTTACGGCGCTCTTTACTGAGCAGGCATCAACCACGGCACTACGTGCGCGCCTGTTGGCAGAGGTAGCAAGTGCGACCGTAGCTTTTGGTCCACAGGCCACGACCAGTGCAACAACGACCGCACTTTTGGCCGCGGCGACTACTACCGTCCGCGCTGATGACGTTATGCTGTATGAGGCCCGTGGTGAGGTGTACGTGAAGGCTTTGGGTACGGGTCGAGATATTCCAGCGTACTTCTGCGCGATTGACCCTGAAGAAGCCGCCCGCGCCACGGCTGAGGCCGAGCTGATTGGTAGTGCTACGACGAGTCTGCAGCAGTTTTCCGAAGCCGTAGAATTCGCCCCTGGTGATCTTGGGCGGCAGTGTCGTACCGATATTCAGATGGATCGCCAGGGACAGCGAGTCATTGACTTTATGTTTATGCCAAATAATTCAAATCTGGTTCTGATGCACCTAGAGCGTGGTCTCTACGTAGTGGAGGTTGACGATCGGGCTTGGCAAAATGCTCAACTCCTCTATCCGGGTGAAGGTCTCGCGGTGCTTATTGATGGTAGTAGTATTTATGCCTCGTCGACTGCCGGTGTCTTTGAGGTATACACTGAAGTGCCAACAACCAACTAAGTAATTTTCTATGGAGTCACTAACTGGTCACCGTCACCCGATATCGCAACTGATTGCCGAAATCACCACCATCTTTTCGGAGATTGGTTTTACCTATGCCGAGGGGCCTGAGCGTGAACTAGTCTCGTATAACTTCGATATGCTGAACGTCCCGAAGGATCACCCGAGTCGCGACATGCAAGATACGTTCTACCTGGAGGGTCGTGATGATCTGGTCATGCGCACGCATACCAGTCCTGTCCAGGTGCGCTTTATGGAGTCGCATGAGCCACCGATTCGGATGATATGTCCGGGGAAAGTGTTTCGTAACGAGGCGACCGATGCTACCCATGAGGCCCAGTTTTTTCAGCTTGAAGGATTGGTAGTCGACGAGACTGCCTCACTCGCGCATATGAAGGGTGTGCTCGAGCATTTCTTCTCGCGTCTTTTTGGTGGAAAGGCACAGGTGCGGTTTCGTCCATCATTCTTTCCCTTTGTGGAGCCGGGCGTGGAGGTAGACATGCGTATTGAACCACAAGAAGGGAACAAGCTCTCTGGGCGCTGGATTGAAATCATGGGGGCGGGCATGGTGCATCCGCAGGTGCTTTTGGCTGCCGGTATTGACCCGACAAAGTACCAGGGCTACGCTTTTGGTATGGGTATCGACCGCTTGGCCGTGATGCGCTACGGTATCGATGATATTCGTATGCTGTATAACGGTGATCTGCGAGTGGTAAATCAGTTCTAGTCTCGTGCGTGATATATGAAAGTATCTTATAACTGGCTCCAAACTTTTTTTGCCGAATCATTACCCTCACCTGAGAAACTGGCAGAGGCGATGACTTTTCACTCTTCAGAAATTGAGGAGGTTATTCCTCGTGAAGGAGATATCGTGATCGATATCAAGGTTCTCCCCGATAAATCAGCCTGGCTCCTTTCCCACCGGGGGGTGGCGAAAGAGTTATCAGTAATCCTGGGTCGCCCACTCGCGATTGACCCACTTACCATCACCCCGCTGTCGAGTCAGGCTACTGAACGACTCGCGCTCACGCTCGAGACCGATGGCTGCGACCACTATAGTGCAGTGCTCATGACGGGGGTGAAGGTCGGTCCGTCGCCGCGGTGGCTTTCTGAGAAACTCCTTGCCATCGGCCAGCGACCGATTAACAACGTTGTTGATGCCGCCAACTACGTGATGTTTGAAATGGGGCAGCCACTTCATGCTTTTGATGCAGATAAACTAGGCACGGTTGGTGAGCGCTACGCCATTGGGGTACGGCAGGCGACTGACGAGGAGAAGATTGTTACCCTTATGGGAGAGGAGGTTACGCTCACTGCGCACGACATGGTGATTGTTGATGGAACAAACAACCAACCGGTCGCGATTGCAGGGGTGAAGGGGGGTCGAGTGGCGGAGGTAGATGAACATACCACCGCACTGTTTATTGAGGCAGCGCATTTTGATCGGTTTTTGGTGCGTAAGACCGCGCAGCGTCATAACCTTCGTACTGACGCGTCGCAACGCTACGAAAATGGCGTACCGCGCGCACTGGCACCGCTGGGTCTTGCCCGTGTTTGTGCACTCCTTACGGAACTTACCGGGGGTACCGTCGTTGCCCATCATGCCGTTGGTGAGGGTCGAGATGAGCGACCGGTGGTGTCGGTTACACTCACCCATCTCAATCGTGTACTTGGTCTCACGCTTACGACCGAGGTGGTTCTAGCCATCGTGCAGCGTCTTGGTTATGAGCATACCTGGGAGGGTGAAGTACTCACGGTACGACCACCTTTTGAACGTGATGACCTTGCGATTGCGGAGGATTTGATAGAAGAGATTGGAAGATTTTATGGACTTACCCAGATTGAAGCAATCCCACCCGTGCTCACCACTGGAGTCGAGTGCGAGATCAATGTTCGTCACTTCTACGCCGAGCGGGTGCGGGTAGCGCTCACCGCCCTTGGGTTTTCTGAGGTGCTAACGAGTTCCTTCCGGGCGCACGATGAGGTGAAAATCAAAAACGCCTTGGCGAGTGATAAGGGTTATCTCCGCAGTGCGCTCTGTAAAAACCTTACCGAAGCCATCCAGAAGAACCTGCCAAGTCGTGACCTGCTTGGTCTTTTGGCTGTGCAGCTCTTTGAACTCGGAACGGTGTTTGAGACCGATGAGGAGCACTACCATCTGGGTATTGCCGTCCGCACTGGGGCAGAGTACAGAGCGAAAGTAGATGACCCGCTACTGACGGCTGCCAAGGCGGCCATTGAGGCAGCGCTCGGGACGAGTGTGACGTGGCTGATGTCTGAGCAGGGTGTCGCGGAGTGTCGCCTATCCGACGTACTGCCAACACTGCCAGTACCGACTCGCTATGAAGTCAGTGTCGCACCGTCAAAAAACTGCTATCAAGCATTTTCGTTATATCCGGCTGTTTCGCGTGATATTGCACTCTGGGTACCTGAGGGTACCGTGGTGACTCTAGTAGCGGCAGCGCTTCGCACCGCCGCTGGTAATCACTGTGCACGTCTTACCCATATTGATACCTTCACGAAGGAGGGTCGTACCTCACTGGCCTTTCGGCTTGTCTTCCAGGCGCCTGACCGTACGCTGACAGGCGAGGAAGTCGACGGCTTTATGCAGGCATTGTATAGGCTGGCTACCGGGAAGGGCTGGGACGTGCGGTAGCCTGACTATGTTAAAATCAGCAGTAGGCTTGAATTGTGAATAAATTCTTAACTTTCATCATTGTTATCATAGTACTACTGCCCGGAGTAACCTTCGCTCGGGTGGATACTGCTGCGGGCAAGTGTGATGATGCACTGCGGATTGAAATGATGAGGCATATTATTGTGCTGTTGCAGACTTACTTGGCCTACCTCCAGCCGTCGGTATACTACGCATCTCTAGGAACACCAACTGTATTGGGTATTGCTACCAGCTCGGCAACGACGATTGAAGAGATCAAACAACGTCGTAATCGCTGTGGTTTGGGAGCTGGTCGTAGATCTTCGTCTTCCGCCACGATCACCACGCAGTCGGCACCACTCGTTGTTGATATGGTCGGTGCAACAAACACTTTTTCCGTGACAGCAAACCAGCCACTGCAACCGACGGAGGTGGTCATCGACCTGGAAAATCTGCCCACTAACATACTAAAACCAAGTCAAATATTATTGCGGGCAGCACTTACTGGTGGCACCATCATGACGATTCCGCTTAGTAATGTACCAAGTACACGTACGTATACGGCCAACCTCCGTGATCGGATCGGACCAGAAGATAGCTGGTTAGGGGTATTTACGGTCGAGTTTCCAAGTACGGTCGCACCAGCGTACCTGCAGTACACGGCCACGCTCTCAACCAACGGAGTGGTGAGGACGGCTAATCTCGAGAATCGGGGGGTGGGTGCGACTGGTCTAGTTTTTTCTGAAAGTAACGAAAATCCAACCTCAACAACGGTGAGGGTTAAGACTAATGATACAACCGAGGGTGTGACCATGCTTGGCTTTACGATGCGACCAACCGGCGGATTTGTACAACTGGAACGGGTTTATGTAGAGATTGAGGCAAGTGAACCGGTGTTTAACGTACTTGCCCAGACACGACTACGCATACACAACCAATGGTATTCCAGCACGGAAATTACTACGAACGGACATTATTCCGACACCAGCGTGTTAGTTCGTTTTGATGTCGATACTTTTGTAAACTATCAACAAGAAGTCAACGCTCGTTTGGAGGTGGATATCCTCCCGCAAGGTGACCAATCGTACCCTAATGGTACCGCGCTGCGGGCCTGGATTGACGAGAGTGTTGCTTTAACTCGGGCACGGGGCGATGGGCAGTTGGCCAGTACTACGATCAGTGGTGGGGTTGAGGGAACTGAGTTCCAGCTCGATTCGAGTAATCCGTCGGGCGGTACAGGAGGTGTTTCTGAAAACTAAGACCAATGTACCAGCCCTAAGGTTATTAACCCTGTGGCTCGGGCTGTGGCCGGTTAGGGCAAAGGGTCGGTGCTCGTGGTGCCGTACTTTAAAGCGTGGCGTGCAGTTTAGAAAACCCGCGCATTTGCGCGGGTTTTCTGGTATACTAGCGAGGTATTTTTAGTGGTTTAGCACGGTAATGTTTCGGCATGGCAGAGAAAAAGAAGAACTATGACGCTTCGTCTATTTCGGTCCTTGAAGGGCTTGATCCGGTGCGTAAGCGTCCGGGCATGTACATCGGTACTACCGGTCCCGATGGTCTCCATCACCTCATCTGGGAAGTTTTTGATAACTCGCGCGATGAAGCGATGGGTGGCTTTGCTAACCGCATTGAGGTGGCCCTCCTCCCGGATAACTACATTCGTGTCGCTGACAACGGTCGTGGCATCCCGGTTGATATTCACAAGCAGACAGGTGTTTCGGCGCTTGAAACTATCCTGACAGTCCTCCATGCCGGTGGGAAGTTTGGTGGTGAGAATACGGGCTATAAGGTCTCGGGTGGTCTTCATGGTGTCGGTGTGTCGGTGGTAAACGCCCTTTCAACGCATGTGATTGCCGAAGTACACCGTGATGGCGCCTACCATATGCAGGAGTACAACATTGGTGTCCCAAAGTACAAGACCAAGAAAATTGGTCCGTCTAAGCAACAGGGTACCGTTATCACCTTCCAGGCTGATCCGACCATCTTCAAGGAAATTGTCTACGACTGGAAGCGGATTGTGACGCACTTGCGCCAGCAGGCCTACCTTGTAAAGGCCATGCACCTTTCGGTTATCGATGCGCGTGAGCTCGAAGAAACGCAGCAGAAGAAACTTGACCTGAAGGGCGTGCAGTACATTTCTGATCTGGCGCTTGAGGTGCCACATCAGCACTTCTACTTTGAAGGCGGGCTTCGTTCATTGGTGGCCTTCAACAACCAGTATCAAAAACCCGTTCACAAGAACATCTTCTACATTGAGAAAAACGAAGTTGACAGTGCGGTCTTGGCAGTGGAGGTGGCGCTTCAGTATGTGGACGACCTGAGTCCCCGCATTAGTGCCTTTGCAAACAATATCTACAATCCTGAGCATGGTACGCACATCACGGGATTTAAGACAGCGCTTACTCGTACGCTCAATAACTACGCAAAGAAGAACAATTTCTTTAGTGTGAAAGATAAGGACGCTGGCTTTACCGGTGATGATGTCCTTGAGGGTATAACCGCGGTGGTTTCGGTGAAAATGCCAGAGATTCAGTTTGAAGGACAGACCAAGGCTAAGCTCGGTTCGGTCGAGGCCCGTGGTGCTGTTGAGTCGGTCTTTGGTGAGGCCTTTGGTGACTGGCTCGAAGAACATCCTGATGATGCGAAAGCCATTATTAATAAGGTGATTCTCGCCGTAAAGGCGCGCAAGGCCGCTAAAGCCGCTAAAGACAGCGTACTCCGCAAGGGTGCCTTGGAGGGTATGTCACTCCCGGGTAAGCTTGCTGACTGCCAGAGTAAGCGGGCAGAGGACTCGGAGCTGTTTATTGTGGAGGGAGACTCGGCTGGAGGAAGTGCCAAAATGGGGCGTGATCGCCGTACGCAGGCAATTTTGCCACTGCGCGGAAAGATTCTCAACGTTGAGCGCGCTCGTATCGACAAAATGCTTGCCAGCGAGCAAATCAAGAACTTGGTGATTGCCCTCGGTACTGCCATCGGAGATGTCTTCGACATTGAAAAACTTCGCTACCACAAGGTAATCATTGCCACTGATGCCGATGTGGATGGAGCGCATATTCGAACGCTTCTTCTCACCTTATTCTATCGCTACTTTAGACCACTTCTCGAAGCCGGCTTTATCTACATTGCGCAGCCGCCGCTGTATAAGATTCAGCGAGGAAAGGACGTACGGTTTGCATTTACTGATGTCGAGAAGTTTGCGGTACTTAAGGATATGGGGGTTGAGGAGAATATCGAAGAGGGTGAGGCAGATGATGAGGCTCCAGAAGAAGAGGAAGAGACAGCTGCTGCGGCTAAGAAGACTGGTAAGGTGCGCATTCAGCGCTACAAGGGTCTCGGAGAAATGAATGCAGATGAGCTCTGGGAGACAACGATGAATCCCGAGCATCGTGTGCTTAAACAGGTGGCGATTGATGATGCACAGATGGCTGACAAAATCTTCGACATCCTTATGGGTACCGACGTATCGAGCCGGAAGTCATTTATTCAGAGCAACGCCAAGTTGGCGAACCTCGACATCTAACGCGCCAAAGTCGCTGGTGACTTTGTGGCTGTCGGTAGGTATTCACTCTTCGTATTCCTGACCCGTTTGGTCATGCCCCGGACTTGACGATGTATGATTGTGTGAGGGGAAGGATGAGTCGATAGGTATCAGTATGAGTCGTTACAAAACCGCCGCTGACCCTTTGGGGTCAGCAGCGGTTTTGTGTCATGTTCTGTTAACGGGTGACGCGAATGGTCTCAATAAAGCGGTCGTTGATACTCGTACGGTCACTCGGTGCGTCGACGGCCACACTTAGTCGTACCAAACCACTGACATCATACGGAGAGTTAAAGGTAATGGTGATGGTGGCGCGTTCGTTGGGTAGGAGCGGTTTTTGGTCGTCGGCCACATAGGTACTACCGTCAGGGAGACTTACCCGGTATGACCACGTATCAGAGGTCTTGGTACCGTGATTTTTTACCTCAAAGCGCAGTGCATTTTCGAGGCCGCTGTGGAGCGTGGTGTGTTCGGTGAAGTTCGTACCACGTATAGTACCGACAGCAATCATCCGGACCGCTAAGTCGATGGTGCCGTTTGGGTTTGATTCAGGGAGATACCTATAGGTATAGGTATTACCAATCGCTGGCGCGGTGGTTGGCGGAGCGGTTGGGGCAGTTGGGGTCGGTACACCCGTGGGGGTTGGGGACATCACCACTTCGCGAGGAGTAGTCTCGGTGGAAGCTTCTGGTGCCGGGGTAGCAACGGCGCCGTCACGGCGGACGGTAAATTGACCCTCACCAGTGAGGCGCGCCGTCGTGTCGTTCGTGCGGAGGAAGGTGACTGCGTATGGTACCGAGGCGCTCTCGAGTTCGTTTGAGGTAACAAACAGCCGTACGCTGGTTGCTTCTCCGAGACTGTACGTAGTCTCACAGCGAACCTCGCGGGCAGTGTCATCCATGCGAATTTCAATCAATACTCCATCTACGCAGTCGTATGAGAAGGTGTAGCTACCAGGTACCGGGGCAGCCTTCCACGAAATGGTAATTTCACTACCAGCGGCAACCTCGCCTTCGGGTCCCATGATAGTAATCGAGCGAGTAGAGTTACCGCTGAGGGTTTCTGCCAGGTTGGCAAGCGAGCTGAACGCCCCGGGGAGAATTTTCACCACCTGGATGGAAATCCAGGCAAGGAAGACCACCGTTGCCAGAAAGCCTATTAAGGCGAGGATATTGAAGACCGTGCGCTTCTTTGTAGCCTGCACCTCGAGGTTTGCCTCTGGCGGGGTAGGGATAGTTGTGTTCATAAAAAAAAACGTTACCCCGGTACCACCGATAAGTCAATCAGACGAGGCTCAAGCCGTGGTCGGCCTGCACATTGACTTTTGCAATAAAGTATGCTATTATTAAAGCCTACATATAGGTGTACGTATGACTGAATCATCACTCACTCCTTTGGTGGCTGTCTTGCGCGCTCGGGCGAGGTCATTTTTCTTTACCTTTTTTATGGTATTCACGATCAGTTATGTGACGCTCACCGCCCTTTCAGCGGTACCGAAATTTGTACCTAATCATAGTCAGAAACCGGCTGAAGCTGACGAAGCAGTAGTTACTGACGCCACGACTACCGAAGCTGTTACCGAAGAATCAGTTCCTGTGGTAATGAGTGATGAGGCAGCTTTGCCCATGATGATGGTGATTGATCGTCTGAATCGAGAACTGCCAATTCTAAACCCACAGTCACGAAGTATTGCCGACCTCGATGCAGCGCTGCTTAACGGTGTCGTGCGTCATCCTGATTCCGCTACCTTTGCTGATGACGGTACTATCTTCGTACTTGGCCACTCGAGTTACCTGCCGCAGGTACGTAACCCATTTTTCAAAGCCTTAAATGGCATTCAAAAACTAGAGTGGGGTGACACGATTCGTCTATATTCAGTGGATACGGAATACCGTTACGAAGTCGAACGTGTCTATGAGGCGAAGGCGTCACAGCTTGAAGTGCCGATTGCGTTTACTGGTAAGCGTCTAACCATTGCAACCTGCGACAGTTTTGGAAGTACCGATGATCGGTTTATTGTGGAAGCCAAACTGGTTGAGATCAAACCACGCTCATAACTCATTATCTTCTTATGCACCCGGCTTTTATCACCTTGATGTTTCGCCTGACGTCCGTTCCGTCCTTGGTCTTTATGGGCTTTACTGTGGTTGTGCTTGGCTTTTATGGTGCTGGTCTGGTCGCGCTCGGGCTATTTTATGCGCTCTTGACCGTATTTGCAGTGCTGGTCAGTTATCGTCTTACGATTGCACCTCACCTGTCTGCTTCTCATGATGAGAAATCGTTCGTGGCGACTGAGATGCTTCCCCATATCACTGCGACCGAGGCACTCGCGCACCCCGGTGTCTTTGTGCCTATGATACAGGTTGATACGCGCCCGTTGATACAATTTACTGATTCTGATGTCCCGGCGAATCTACCGGTCGTGGGTTATGCAAGTTATGCCGAGGCTACCGAAACCGAAAGTGAAGCTGAGGCTGATGCCACACGAGCGCGCACACTTGAAGCGCAAGCGCACCAGTCGCATGTACTCCTCTCGACCGATGCCCTTCGTTACTTTATGGCTTCTGTGCCAGTTGGTATGGAGCCAGCTGAACTTATGGCCAGTGTTATTGTGTCGGCCAAGCAGCGCTTTCCTTCAGAGGATGGCTGGGTGGTGATCAGTGAGTCACGGATGCGTGAGGTGTGCATCCTTTGTCTGTCGCCGATGACCATGACGTCTTCGACTGAACCATACATTCCAACGGTCATACCTGAAGGTGCTGGTTCACTGGCGGAGATGATTGCTAGTGGTAATCTGGGCGCTGCCTTTGCACTCATTGGTCATCGCCCGATGTTTGCCTTGGCCGATGCGGTAGCTGATTTTGATGCACTCTACCGTGCCCGCCAGGGTCAGGAGACCGTCACTTCAGATCTCCTTCAGGAGGTGACGACAAACCTATCCACCGATACACTTAGGGCCGTTACCAAGGCGCTCACGAGCGCACTTGATGGCACCTATACTGACGAAGCTGAAGCGGTGAAGACTGCCATTATGAAGGCAGTTCGAGTGGTAGGTTAATCTACCTTTGAAAACGCCACGGAATCGTTCGTTCCGTGGCGTTTTCATTTTTGGTATCAGGTATACAATGTCTGTCTATGGAACCTCTGGCCGCACGGATTCGCCCGAAGACCTTAAAAGACTACATTGGTCAGGAGCATTTGGTAGGTACGGGTAAACCCTTGCGCGAAGCCATCGAGAAGAAGCATATCTTCTCGTTTATTCTGTGGGGTCCGCCCGGGAGTGGAAAGACGACACTGGCGCGCTTGTATGCCGCTGCACTTGGCGCAGAAATTTTTGAACTTTCGGCCGTGTCGGCGGGTAAAGATGATATTAGAGCAATCGTTGATGCTGGCTCTTTGGGGCGTCCAAAGGTGTTGTTTCTCGATGAGATCCATCGTTTCAATAAGGCCCAACAGGATTTTCTATTACCGTTTGTCGAACTCGGTGCGCTCACGCTCGTTGGTGCCACTACTGAGAACCCGTCATTTGAAGTGATACCAGCACTCCTCTCACGCTGCCGGGTTTTTGTACTTCATGAACTTACCGAGAAGGATATGCGCGCCATCGCAAAGCGCACAGGCTATGCGGTGCCTAAGGATGCGGCTGACTGGCTCTTAGCACTCGCGGCCGGGGATGCGCGACAGATGCTCACAGTCCTCGATAGTGCCCACGCACTTTATGGAGAAATTACCCTGGCTACCCTCAAGGATGCGGTTCAGTCACAGCATCTGCGGTACGATAAGAAAGGGGAGGAACACTACAACACTGTCTCGGCCTACATCAAGAGCATGCGGGCAGGGGACGCTGACGCGGCGCTCTACTACC
Organism: Candidatus Nomurabacteria bacterium; assembly: GCA_943359405.1. Classification (GTDB taxonomy): domain Bacteria; phylum Patescibacteriota; class Minisyncoccia; order Phycocordibacterales; family UBA918; genus OLB19. The sequence continues at coordinate 9,930 of CALRHO010000004.1, read as the reverse complement.
TCGCGCGCATGGTGGATGCGGGCGAGGACCCTAAGTTTATTGCGCGGCGGATGGTGATATTTGCCAGTGAAGATATTGGTCTCGCGCAGCCGACAGCGCTGGTGGTTGCCAACGAAATCTTCCGGGCCGTAGAGACCATCGGCTACCCGGAGGCGCAGATTAACTTAGCCCATGGCACGGCCTATCTGGCGCTCGCGAAGAAAGACCGGCGCGCCTATGATGCGTACTTTGCGGCACTGGCGGATGTAAAAGCGCACGGCAATCTCCCGATTCCGCTTCATGTGCGAAATGCGCCCACCAAACTCATGAAAGAACTCGGCTACGGCACTGGGCAGAAATGGGAAGCGGGGTTTGCGCACGAAAAGGGTTACCTTCCTGAGAAACTCAAAAAGCAGACATACCTGCAAAAGCGCGCAGAAGACTAACGATTTTGAGGACATTAAAAACACTCCTACTATCATCAATGGTAGTAGGAGTGTTTTTGTTGATGCAATGAGTTATTTCTTCACGCTGATTTCCGCGAGGAGGTGATTGGCAAGTTTGTCGAGGGTGATTTCTTGACTGGTGCCATCACGACTTTCGAGGGTGACGTGCTTGCCGGTAACTTCTTTGTCGCCCACGACTGCAAAGTAGGGGAGGTGCGCCTGCTTAGCACCGCGAATCTTCTTGCCCATAGATTCGTTGCTGTCATCAAAGGCGGCGCGAATGCCGACGGCCTTGAGTTCGGTATAGACCTTCTCGGCGTACTGGTGATGTGTCTCCGAGACGGGAATGATGCGGATTTGCTCGGGTGAGAGCCAGAGGGGGAAATTGCCACCGAGGTGCTCGATGAGGACAGCTGCAAAGCGTTCGATGGAACCCATGATGGCGCAGTGAATCATCACAATCCGCTCCTTTTTGCCTTCCTCGTTGATGCAGGTAAGGTCAAAGCGTTCCGGCATATTCATGTCGAGTTGGATGGTAGCTACCTGGTGCTCGCGACCGATTGAGTCTTTAGCCATGAAGTCGAGCTTCGGGCCGTACATGGCGGCCTCACCGGGTGCTTCGAAGTAGTCGGCGTTGCGCTCTTTGGCGATTTCGCGCAGGGCATTCTCAGCAGTTTCCCAAATCCCCTTATCACCGAGATACTTTTCCATTTCTGACGGCTCGTGGAAGGAGAGGCGTACGCGCAACTGGAAGCCAAAGGTACCGTAGAAGGTGTCAATCATGTCCCAGATACGGAAGAACTCTTCTTTGATCTGGCTCTTGCGACAGAAGACGTGACTGTCATCTTGAGTAATGGAGAGTACACGCGTCAGACCACCGAGTTCGCCTGACTGCTCGTCGCGGTACACCATAGTGGTCTCGGCATAGCGTTGTGGCATGTCGCGGTAACTGTGGGGTTGCCGATCAAAAATCTGCGTGTGGTGCGGGCAGTTCATTGGCTTGAGCGCATACTCCTTGCCTTCGCGCGTGGTGATGCGGAAGAGCTCCTCGGCAAATTTTTCCCAGTGCCCGGAGGTGACGTAGAGGTCTTTCTTGGTGATATGTGGAATGGTCACCCGTTGGTAGCCGTGGTGTTCACGGAGTTTCCAGATGTAGTTATCAAGTTCGTGTCGGACAATCGTACCCTTAGGCGTCCAGAGTGGAAGACCGGCACCGACCAGTTCGGAAAAGGTGAAGAGGTCGTGTTCTTTGCCGAGTTTGCGGTGGTCACGCTTTTTAGCTTCTTCAATTTTCTTGAGATAGGCGTCGAGTGCTTCCTTGGATTCGAAGGCGAGGCCGTAGACGCGGGTGAGCATGGGATTTTTCTCGTCGCCGCGCCAGTAGGCGCCGGCGACCTTGTCGAGCTTAAAGGCGTCCATATCGAGATCCGTATGCGGGTGTTCAGCGTGGCCGCCGCGACAAAGGTCAGTAAAGCCGCCGCAGGTGTACAGGGTGATAGCTTCGCCACGACCGGCGATGTCTTCGATGAGCTCGAGTTTATACGGGTTGCCTGCAAATAGGGCACGGGCTTCCTCAATACCTACTTCACGATGTTCCCAGTTGGTCCACTTGTTGACCAGCTTCTTCATGGACTTCTGAATATCCTTAAGCCCATCATCACCTAAAGTAGCACCGCCTGAGAAGTCGAAGTCGTAGTAGAATCCGATGTCGATAGCGGGGCCGAGGGTAACCTTGGCATGGGGGTAGTGTTCGAGTACGGCAGCGGCCAGCAAGTGGGCCAGCGTATGTCGCTTATGTTCAAGAGATGACATAGGATGCAAGGGTAACGTGATAGTACTAATGTTCCGTTTTTGGGACTACTCAAGGGCGACGAATAACTGATAAACAAAAACGTCCGAGCAAAAAATCGATAGGTCGATTTTTTGCTCGGACGTATCTCACTGTGAGACCGCGGTTCCACCGAGCTTCCGTGCACAATTGCGTGTGCTTGGCGCTTGTTGTGACAAATTAGGCCAGGTAACTGGCGTCCGCTTAGTTCAGTTAACTGAACTAGTGGCCGGTGATTGGTAGTCACCGCAATCTCTGCGTCAGTACATCGTAGCTGGTTCTCGTTGCTTGTCAACTTCAAATGCACTGACACCAAAGCCCTTTACTTTGTCGACGGCAATGGATGCTTCATCATTGCGAATAGAGAGTTGACCTTTCACTGCTACGCAGGTACCAACCTGCATGAGGGTTCGGTATTCAGTATAGGTGCGTGGAAACAGCACCATTTCGATAGTGTCGCGTTCATCGGCGAGCTGCACAAAGGCCATCCGGTCACCTTTTTTGGTGAGGAGTTCGCGCACACTTGCGACCATGCCACTGGTCACTACGGGAATACCAGGGCGTTTGTCGTCAAGGATTTGCCGAATGCGCGGTCGCTTGGTGACTTCATCACGGTGTGCATCAAGCGGATGGCCAGACACGTACACGCCAAGGAGTTCCTTCTCCCACTGCAGTTTTTGGGTAGTTGAGGCGTCTGGAGCGAGGCTGAGGGTGAGGCTGTCCACGCTACTCTCCATGCCACCAAAGAGCGATGATTGTGCTGCTTCACGGCGGGCGACAATATCTTTGTTAAACGCCAGCAGTATATCGAGATTCGCGTACATCCGTCCACGGGCTTCAAAGCGATCGAGTGCACCAGTCATAACCAGAGCTTCAAGAGATTTTTTATTAAGGTTGCGGTCGTGCACGCGGGAGAGAAAGTCAGCCAGTGACTGGTAGGGGCCGTTCGCTTTGCGCTCGTTGATGATGCTTTCGGCAATACCCTCACCGAAGTTTTTAATGGTCGTTAAACCGAACCTGATAGTCTGGGTCCCTGGTACTACCGAGAAGTCGGTAAAGGACTCATTGATATCAGGGGGGAGCACCTCTATTCCCATGCGTTCACACTCATGAATAATTTCGGCAATTTTTTCGGTGTCACCAGAGTCGGCAGTGAGCACAGCCGACATGTATTCGACCGGAAAGTTCGCCTTCATGTAGGCGGTCTGGTAAGCCACGCGACCATAGCTGGCGGCGTGGGCCTTGTTAAAGCCATAGGCTGCGAAGGGCTCAATGAGTTTCCAGAGTTTGTCAGCAACCGTGGGGGAGAGTTTGCCGAACTCCGCAAACCCCCGCAACAGTTTTTCTTTTTCGGCGGCCATCACTTCCGGAATTTTCTTTCCCATCGCTTTACGCAAGGCGTCGGCCTCGAGCCACGTATAGCCGGCGAGTTCGCGGGCAATGGTCATTACATCGTCTTGGTAGGTGATGACGCCGTAGCTTCGCGACAAGATTGGCTCAAGGCGTGGGTCAAGATATGAGACGAGTGCGGGATTGTGCTTACGTTCGATATACTGCGGAATCGACTCCATTGGTCCCGGGCGATAGAGTGCTACCATGGCGTTGATGTCGTGGATGGTGGTGGGCTTTAGTTGCTTGAGAAACGCCGTCATGCCTGAACCATTAAGCTGGAAGAGCCCCATGGTGGCTCCGGCAGCGAGGATCAGAAAGGTCTTGGTGTCGTCGAGCGGAATGTTTTCGATATCAACATCGAGATCACGAATTTTTTTTACCCGGCGCACCGCATCAGCCAGGATGGCGAGGTTTTTAATACCAAGAAAGTCAAATTTCAAGAGACCAACACCGTCTTCGCCCACGCTCTTCATTTCGTACTGGGTGATGTACTTACCGCTCTTGGGGTCGAGCTGAATCGGGACAAATTGACTCAGTGGCTCGGGCGCAATCACGACACCGGCCGCGTGAACGCCCAGGTGGCGGACGCGACCCTCGATTTGTTTGGCGAGGTCAATCACCTCACGAGCCTCAGCATCTTTTTTATAGAGCTCGGCGAGGTCGGGCTCAATCTCAAGTGCCTTCTTGATAGTCATCGGGAAGCCCTGGCTACCTAGGGGGATGAGTTTAGCGATACGGTCCCCAACGGCGTAACTGTGCCCGAGCGCGCGCGCGACGTCACGCACGGCTGCACGCGCCATCATGGTGCCAAAGGTACCAATCTGAGCGACCTTGTCGGCACCATACTTAGACTTGGCATATTCGATAATTTCATCACGCCGATTATCGGCGTAGTCCATATCAATATCGGGTGCCGACGGGCGCTGGGGGTTGAGGAAGCGTTCAAAGGGTAAATTGTATTCAAGTGGATCTACGTTCGTAATACCCAGCACGTAGGTGGTGAGTGAACCGGCTACTGAACCACGGATGGTGGTGAGAATACTGCGCTCGCGCGCTTCCCGAAGCAGGTCGCCGACTACGAGGAAGTATTTAGCATAGCCTTTGTTTTTGATGACCTCGAGTTCGTAGTCGAGACGTGTTTTTACCGTTTCGTTTTCAAGTGAAAGACCGCGCCACGGTACACCGGCATAGGCTTGTTGACGGAGTTCGTCATCGGGTTCGCGACCGCTGTCGATGAGATAATTTGGAAAGTACCAGTGGGTACCAATTTCAATCTCAACTTGACACTGCTCCGCGATACGGATGGTGTTAGCGAGTGCGTCAGGGGTGTCGGCAAAGAGCTCGGCGGCTTTGGCTTGGGTGATGAAGGAGAAGTCTTCGTCGCTATCATGATCAGCGCTCAGGTCGACCACGCCACCGTTTTGGATTTTTACCATTGTCTCACGGGCGAGACGGTCCTCGGGTTTGAGGTAGTACACATCATGGGCCGCAACCAGTGGGGTGCCCGAGGCTCGGGCAATCTGGACGATGCGTGCCTGGTTCTCCTCATGACCCATAATCTCGGGATGATGGGTGAGTTCGAGGTAGCAGTTCTCGCCATAGAGACTTCGGTAGAAATCGAGACGTTCACTGGCACGGTCCATATCACTATGCTTGAGCGCTTGGGCTACCTCGCCAGCAAACGAGGGAATGATGGCAATCAGGTCTTCAGCGTGGGCACGGAGCAGTTCCTCGTCAAGGCGTGGACGGTAGTAAAAACCTTCGGTATTGGAAAAGGTGACAAGTTTGATGAGGTTTTGGTAACCAGTAAAGGTTTTTGCGAGGAGTACCAGCCGCGAGCGTGGTTTATCAATCTGGCTTTCACGGTCATGGCGGGTGCGCGGGGCGAGGTAGGCATCGAGACCAATGATGGGTTTGATTTTCTCCTTGGTACAGGCTTTGTAGAAATCGATGGCGCCGTAGAGTGCGCCGTTGTCAGTGATAGCAAGCGCAGGCTGGTTATCAGCCTTGGCGGCGTAGGCAAGTTCTTTGGGGGTAGGCAGCGCGTTTAAGAGCGAATAGTGCGAGTGGACATGGAGATGCACGTAGGTGGCCGTGCCCCCATCCGTTGTTTTGTCAGTCCCCGTGTCAGCCATAGTTTGGCTAGTATAGCATTGGCTGATGATACTATGTCTAATATTTATGAAATCGTGGCTTGTTGGCATTGATGAAGTAGGACGCGGGCCTGTAGCAGGACCAGTCATGGTTGGGGCGGCACTCGTACCGATAGACTTTGATTGGTCACACCTCCCGGGGGTGACGGATAGTAAGAAACTCTCTCCCAAAAAGCGTGAGCAGATATATGACACGGCGAAGGCACTTCAAAACGAAGGGAGACTGTTTTATGTAGTCGCTGAGGAATCGGCTGCTGTTATTGACCAGCAGGGGATTGTACCTGCTATTGGTAAGGCTCTTGGTCGGGCACTCGATGAAGTACTCAAGAAGGCTAGCCTCAACCCTAGGGTTCCCCTCGGGAGTACATATCCTAGGCCGGTCCTACGGGGTGACGAGGTGTTGATAAAACTGGATGGGGGACTGAAGGCCCCGGCTGCGTTTCTGTCCCAAGAGACTATCATCAAAGGTGATGCCAAGGAGCCCGTGATTGGCCTTGCGTCTATTGTGGCCAAGGTCACGCGCGACCGGCTGATGATGCAGCTTGATATCGAGTATCCAGGGTATGGTCTAGCAGTGCATAAAGGGTACGGTACGGCAGTTCATCAAGCCGCCATCTGTAGCCTAGGGTTATCTCCGCTTCATCGAAAAAGTTTTTGTAGCAATTACGACGTAGAATCCCCGTAGCCGGCTATTGACGTACACACATTTTTTGTAGTAGGGTTTGGTCAGCATTGTACCTAAACAGGGGGAGAAGTTTCTAGATGAAAAAGAAGCCAGAGGAACCGACAGCTGAGGAGAGGGTTCGACAGACGATTTGTTCTGGATGTATATATTACATCGGGGTAGAATTTGATAACTACTCTATGCCAGGGCGGCCGTTGTTGCGGGTCAGCTGTGCGGCATACCGTAATGCAGCAGATGAAAAGCCGGGTGCATGGGTGAGTCCCGGGCAGTGTGAAACTGACGCACTGATAGCTGACGACCATGGCAGCCCTCCACGGCGTGAGCAGATGCCAGTATTTGGTGTCATACAAGAGTAAAATGCCTAATTCTTCAAGCCTGCAGGGGTAACTCCTGCGGGCTTGGCTTTTTTTAATAAACCTGCTATAGTTGCGCCCATTATGGTAGTACGCATGCGTCATACGCGGGGTCATACCCGCAATCGCCGCTCGCACCACGCTCTAGAGGCGGTGGCGCTCGCGACGTGTTCAAACTGTGGTGCCCAGCACCGCCCACACCACATGTGCCTTAATTGTGGTTTTTATAAGGGTCGGGTCGTGATTGATCTTTTGGCCAAGAAGCAGGCGCGCGAGGCACGCATGGAGGTAAAGCGTGCCGCTATCCGTGGCGAAGAAGTTGCCCCTGCTGAGGCTAAGTAACAAATCCACAAACCCCGCACCTGGTGCGGGGTTTGTGGATTTTGTGGGGTAGTAGCGAAGTGGCTCATGGTACAGTATTGGGCAGTAGTGGCGTAACGGATAACGTTCTTATGGCAAATCGGCATCTTTCTCGCAGTATCGTTCTTCAGACCCTTTTTGAGTGGGATTTAAATGCCGTTGACCGTAAAGAGATTCAAGTAGTACTCGAGCGTAACGTATCCGAGTTTGCGCCAAATAAAGCTGACTTACCTTTCATGGAAAAACTCCTTGATGGTATTTTAGGTAAGCAGCCAGAACTTGATTTGGTAATCACCAAGGCCGCCCCGGAGTGGCCACTTGATCGCATTTCACCAGTTGATCGCAATATCTTGCGCCTGGGCCTCTATGAACTCTTGTTTGCTGACCGTGGTGAGGTCCCAGCCAAGGTTGCTATCAATGAAGCCATTGAGCTGGCCAAGCAATTCGGAGGCGAGAACAGCAGTCGGTTTGTTAACGGTGTACTCGGTGCCGTTTACAAAGAAATTGGAGAGCCGGGTAAAGATGAAATCAGTAAGCGTAAAAAGAAAGAAATACCCTTTGATCAGATGCCAATCGAACGTCTTGCTGGGGCGGTAGTGTACGCTGAGGAAGATGGGGTGATGTACTTGGCGCTCGTGCATGACATTTTCGGTCACTGGACACTCAGTAAAAGCAAGGTCAGGCCAGAAGAGACGGTCGCGCAAGGCGCGACTCGGGCACTGCTTGAAGAAATTGGTTTGCCGGTTGAGATTGAGGCGGAACTTGGTAACAATGAATACGTGGCATCTCAGCCCGAGAAAGGCAAAGTCCGCAAGCAGGTACATTATTTCCTGGCCCGAGCTCCATATCAGGAGGTGACCTTGGCAAAAAAAGGTGGCCTTGATGACGCCAAGTGGTTTAAGGTGGCAGACATTTTAGACCTCAACTTTTACGAAGATATTTTACCGATAGTAACCAAGGCAGTTACGATGCTGGTTGGCAGGCGCAGTAAATAGTGCTACCGTATCGGTCTAATTTAGACTTTTCAATCATGGATGATCGTGATCTCGCGGCTGATCTGGAACGACTCCAGGGCCTTATTGGTACCCGCTTTAGCAATACTGATTATCTCCTCACTGCTGTCACGCACCGTTCGTACTTAAACGAGCACCGCGAAGCTACGTGGGACCATAATGAGCGTCTCGAATTTTTGGGTGACGCGGTACTGGAACTCGTCGTAACTGACTACTTGTTTCGCACCTATAACGAGAAGCCTGAGGGTGAACTCACGGCTATTCGCGCAGCGCTCGTCAATACTATTTCGCTCGCCGCCGCTTCTGAGGCACTCGGAGTCAATCCGTTTCTCCTTATGTCTAAGGGTGAGGCTAAGGATGAAGGACGAGCCCGCCAGTACATTTTAGCTAATGTGTTTGAAGCTATTATTGGTGCTCTCTACCTTGATCAGGGATATGCTGCTGCCGCTACCTTTATCTCGGGACGACTGTTCCATTTCACCGATGAGATTGTTCGTAAACGCCTGTGGCAAGATCCCAAGAGTCGCTTTCAGGAGCTAGCGCAGGAGAAGGCATCAATTACTCCCACGTATGAGACGATCATGCAGGAGGGGCCAGACCACGACCGTGTTTTTACTATCGGCGTCTTCTTGCGACATGAAAAGATTGCCGAAGGTAAGGGCCGATCCAAGCAAGAGGCTGAACAGCAAGCCGCACTGCGCGCAATTGAGGTCAGAGGTTGGGGTGAGGGCTAACTACTGCTAAACGTGGACAGTGCGCCGGCCTTTGGTCGGCGCACTTTGCTATGATAGTAAGTATGCATAGTAGCTTCGAGCGCGGCTTTACCCTCATTGAAATCCTCGTGGTTGTTACTATTATTAGTATCATGGCCGGTACGGTGGCTTTTTTTTCGTCACGCAGCTCGGCAATTGGTCGTGATGCTGATCGTCAGGCTGATTTGCGCGCACTGCAGGCCGCTGTGGAAGCGTACAGGCGTGATAATGGTGTATATCCAGAAGGTTGTCGCGGTGCGGGTAATTGGTCTGGTGAGCAGGGGACTGCGTTTGCCTGTACATCGGGCGATCCAAATCGGTACATACGTGACATTGCACCCCAGTACATACGTACATTACCGCGTGACCCCAACCGGAATGCGTGTGCCGATACTACGGCACCGCTTGATTGTGGCTACGCTTACATCACCAACACTTCCCGTGATGTCTATAAAATAATTGCCATGAATACCGTTGAAAGTATGGATGTCACCCCGGAGCATCCATTGGCCAGTTGTGATATTGCCGATATCTCCAGTGCTGATATTCGGCGGGATGCCGGAGGAGACGGCTGGTGCGGCTCGATTGTTTCTGGATTTCCGCCTACCCAGACAGAAAATACCCCAGGGCATCAGTGCAATATTCGCTCGACACGGTTTTTGAGAAGTTTTGCAGTGTGGGGTGGTATTGTTCCTATCACCGCTTCAATCTGTCATGAGGAGAGTTGCCTAGATCCAGCTCCCAACCCAACCGTTGATCCCCTCGAAAACTTCAGACACAATACCTATACGGATGGGGTGAAAAGAAATCTTCGTGCCATGGCTATTTCGGGTACGGCAGCAATCATATGTCAGTAATCTTTGTACAGAATCAATTTCGTGCACGCGGCTTTACGCTCGTTGAAATACTAGTAGTCATTTCTATTATTGCAATATTAGGCGCCTTCGTATTTGGAAGATTTAGTAATGC
>CALRHO010000003.1 GCA_943359405.1 Candidatus Nomurabacteria bacterium | reverse complement strand
TTAGTTAGTGTCATAGCCATCCTTTCACTCCGATACGGAGCAGCTGCGTATACTAAAGTTGACATCTTTTCAGTGTTTGGCGCACTCGTAAGCATACTACTCTGGATACTCCTAGGCTCACCGCTGACAGCACTGTATTTTGGTATTGCCGTCAGTCTTATTGGTGCCGTACCAACGCTCGTAAAGACGTACCGAGCTCCCGAAACTGAAAATAGCCTCTCGTGGGGAATTTTCTCCTGTGCAGCAATTATTAACCTGCTTGCGTTACCTACACTCTGGGCTGCCGAGAACATCTATCCCTTCTACCTACTCTTCATCAATGGCGCAATCTTTCTCTTGGCATTCTTTGGTAAGCGACTTCACTTATGAAGCAACGCGGTCGCTCACACACCACCCTCACTGATACTGCCGCCCTGGTAGTAGCGGAACTCGAAAAACTCCCGGGGATCAAAATGATCGCCCCGGGCATCATCGACGGCCGACGCAACTCGAATAAACGACATATTACGGCCGTCTACACAACGGCCGGGATGGGACTCATCATTTCTGGCCAAGGGGTGCAAAAGGTAGCCGTCCATACCACCACTGACCCACACCCACTGGTAGCGACACTCGCAAAATCGAAAAAACTCCACGCCTTTACCTGGAGCAGCCGGGAACGGAAGCCGGGAGTATGACCTGCCACACCGTAACTACGTAACCTGTCACTACTATCGTAGGTGATAATAGGAGTTTCCTTTGCGGGAGAAATGGTTTGGCCGCGCCCCTACGGGGCGCGGCCAACTTCCTTCTTGACTACCTTAGCCCGCTCGGCCAAGATTTCCTTTGCCCGGCTCCTCAGGTACTGATATTCTCGGCGCAACATAGCATCGCCATGATCCCATTGGGCAATGTGGCCCAGGACGTCGTCGGGCAGGTTGGGGTTGTGAAGCAGCACTGCCCACACTTCCCACACCCGCCACGAAGCAACTTCCCGTAGGACATCGGCCGACACCAACCGACTGGACGCCACCTCGATGAGCACCCTGGTCACATTGCCGTCACGAAAGAGCTCCTGCCACGCAAGCGCCTCGACTGCCGCTCGCGGTGCGTAGGGGTTATGGAGTAAACCCAGCCGCAGCCGCTCATCAGCATGCTCCAACAGCCGCTCCCAGTCATGGGGAGAAAGCGAAGCATACCGTGCGCGCCACCAGTCAGAATGAGGCCGTTGCAATAATCCACCATCCATCGCTGTATCCCTTTCCTAAAAGAACGAAACCCCGCCACGTTATGTGGCGGGGTTTCTGCGTTTCGTCGTTTGTGGTCACGGAAGACCATCACGCAGAACCACCGCCAGAGCGGGTCTTCTTTGTAATGGTCTTGATTACACGAACGTGCATATAAAAAATGTATCACGAGTACAAGAAACGCAAAAGCCCCGCGACCATAGTCGCGGGGCTTTTGCTGCACCAAACGTCTTCGTCTGTCTTCCTACCGACCACCAATGGCCATGAGGCGGCCTGGCTTGCGGCGAGAAACAATAAATGGGTTTGAGTACTTCTTTGGTGAACGAGTCTTCTGACCCTTACCAGTTGGGCGACCCTGACGAGTACGCTGACGACGGTGACCACGTGGGCTGCGGCCTTCACCACCACCATGAGGGTGATCAACGGCGTTGCGAGCTGAACCACGAGTCTTCGGACGCTGACCGCGAGCGCGGGCGCGACCAGCCTTACCGAGATCGACGAGACGATACTCTTCGTTTGAGACTGCCCCGATAGAGGCCCAGGCACTGCTGAGGACCTTGCGCACTTCGGTTGATGGCATCTTAAGAAGTGTGTACGCGCCGTCCTGTGCGACCACTTCAGCGTAGCTACCGGCTGAGCGCACCATCTGGGCACCCTTCCCTGGCTTTACCTCCACGTTGTACACGAAGGCACCAACGGGAATGGAAGCCAAAGGGAGACGGTTACCAATCTTTGGCTTGGCGTCCTCGGCCGTCAAAATCTCATCACCCTGCTTGAGGCCCTGGGGCGCCAACACGTAGCGACGTTCACCATCACGGTAGAGCACGAGCGCGATAAAACCTGAGCGGTTTGGATCGTACTCGATAGTCTCAACAATCGCGGGGATACCCTTCTTGTTGTAGCGGAAGTCCACCATACGGTAGGTACTCTTGTTACCAGCACCACGATAGTAGTTAGTGGTACGACCCTGACTGTTGCGACCACCGGTTGAACGCGCACCCTTGGTGAGCGACTTGTGCGGTTGACTCTTGGTTGAGGTTAGTTTCTTCTTGTACTCGATGACCGATCCGTCGCGGCGGCCGGCTGAGGTTGGTTTATAGAATTTCATAGAAGGCTGGTGAATTAGACAAGAGTAATATTGTCACCCTTCTTGAGGTACACATACGCCTTCTTCATACCAGGTACGTGGGCTGCGCGGTTGCGAGAACCAGAGTGGCGCATGGCTGGTGCGCGATTGACAATCCGAATCTTCTCCGGAGTGACGCCAAACTGCGCCTTCACTGCGTCACGTACATCGAACTTGGTCGCATCACGGCGAACCACAAACGTGTAAACGTTGCGATCAGACATACCAACGGCCTTTTCGGTAATCCGTGGGCGTACAATCACGCTCGCCAGGTCACGGTCAGTGACCCGAGCAGCGCGAGTAGCGGCGGGTGCTGCCACTACACTGGTCTCCTCTTTCTTGGTTCGGCTGAAGAGTCCCATATTATGCAGTCTTAGCGGTGGTAGCAACACGCTTGCCGAGGACTGCAAGGGCCTCGGTCGGCGCAGCGACAACCACATACTTATAAGTGAGCAAGTCTACCGGACTGACGTCCTTAGCCTGCATAACCTCCAGGTTACCAAAGTTACGGAACGACAGTTCGATAGCCTCACTGCGGCTCGGGAGGAGCACGAGGGCAGCGTTCTTGCGCTTGCCTGCGAGTGCCTTCTCTCCACTACCCTTGGCGAGGGCAGCGATGGTAGTCTTGGCGTCCTTAGCCTTCGGCTCAGTCATGCCAAGTGATTCAACAAAGATCACTTCGCTATCGGTAAACTTTTTTGAGAGGGCCATGGCGAGAGCCTTCTGACGTACTTTCTTGTTGATCTTAACGGTGTAGTCCTTCTCGTTGCGAGGACCGTGTGCCACACCACCACCAACCCAGATTGGGCTGCGGGTAGAACCGTGACGAGCGCGGCCAGTACCCTTCTGCTTCCATGGCTTCTTACCACCACCTCGTACCTCACCACGAGTCTTGGTGTGAGCAGTACCAGCGCGGGCATTACCCTGCATACCTACTACCACATCGTGCATGAGGTCATTGTTCCAAGCGACACCGAAAAGCGCCTCTGGAAGAGTTACCTTCCCGACTTCTGCGCCTTGGTGCGAATATACTTTTGCATCCATAATAATGACTGATTAGGCTTAGATACTCCGAACCTCAACGAGCGTGCCAGGACGACCTGGCACTGCACCAGACACGAGGAGTAGATTCTCTGCAGCATTGACCTGAAGTACCTTGAGGTTCTTCACCGTTACCGTGTCACCGCCCATACGACCGGCCATGCGCATGCCTTTGGCCACGCGGCCACCGGCACGACCACCGCCGCCGATGGAACCTGGTTCACGCTCCGAGTGCTTCTGACCGTGGCTGCGGCGACCACCGGCAAAACCGTGACGCTTGACGACACCCTGGAAACCCTTTCCTTTTGAAATGGCTGTCACACTAATAATGTCGCCCGGGGCGAAGATTGACACATCAAAGGTCGCTCCTGCCTCCATATCACCACCGGTGATTTCGCGAGCAAACTGGTAAGCGCCACCATGCTGGGTGCGCTGTGGCTTAGCCACGCGATGCTCCTTCTGTGCGCCCGTGACCACCTGGACGCCCTGGTAGCCGTCCTTGTCGGCTGTCTTTACTTGGGTGACCTTGTGGGGCGCTACACGGAGTACCGTGCCAGCCGCCACACGACCATCATCAGCAAAGACCTGGGTCATGCGCTCTTTAGTTCCGAGAACGAATTTCATAGGTGCTTATAAGTAATAATCTCGCCATGTACGCAAAACCGCGACCAGAGGACAGCGTCCTCCGACGTCGCGGAATGGAAAGCTGCCCATTGGTTCCCCGAGGTAATTAGCCTCAATTTGGTAGGGGACGTAGGTCTTACGTATATGTGGCCAGAACTATACGCGAATTATACAAAAATGCAAGGAGCAGCACTGACAAACGCAATACAACAAAACTCCCCGGTAATTACCAGGGAGTTTTGTTGTATCGTTACATCATCTTCACATCCACGTTCACTCCCGAGGGAAGCGACAAGTTGGTGAGTGCTTCAATGATTTTTGGTCCGGGATTCAAGATGTCGATCACTCGCTTGTGCATACGCATCTCGAACTGTTCTCGTGCATCTTTGTGCACGAAGGTCAGGCGGTTAAGCAGTGGACATCGCCTGCTACAAAAATTTAATCTGACCGCTTTAAGGTTAGAGCGTCCAATCCATGAGGCGCTTGAGCCATTTGCGGCTAACTTTGCCGTAGGGTGCATAGCGGATGGATTCTTCGATAAGGAAAGAGCGGTGCAGGACGGCTTTTTTGTGGGAAAAGAGGTCGAAGCTGTGTTTGCCATGATAGGCGCCGATGCCGCTATTGCCCACACCACCAAAGGGTAACTCGCTATTGGCGATGTGCATAAGGGTATCGTTAATGGTTACGCCGCCTGCGGAGGTTTCTTGTAAGACGCGTTGTATTTTCTGGCCGTCTTTGCTGAACATATAGAGCGCTAGCGGTTTGGGGCGCTGTTTGATGAAGTCGATGGCTTCGCGCAAGTCATCGTACTCAACAATAGGAAGGAGAGGTCCAAATATTTCCTCTTGCATCAGGGGGCTATTAAGGTCGACATTATCCAAGACTGTAGGTGCTATGAATTTATCTTTCACGTCTACATGTCCGCCGTGTACGATATTGCCGCCGCTCAAATATGAGGCGAGACGTTGTAAGTGTTGCTCGTTAATGATACGCCCATAGGAAGAGGAGTCCTGAGGGTTTTCACCGTAGAAGTGGGTGATGTAGCTTTTGATTTTTTCGACGAGTTGGGCCTTGATGCGACGGTCGACGAGTAGGTAATCGGGCGCTATACAGGTTTGTCCAGCATTCGCGAATTTACCCCAGACGAGGCGTTTGGCAGTATATTTGAGATGTGTGTCGTAATCGATAATACAGGGGCTTTTGCCACCAAGTTCAAGCGTAACGGGCGTGAGGTGGCGTGCTGCTGCTTGGTAAATGATTTTACCGACGTTGGTGCTGCCTGTGAAGAATATATAGTCAAATTTTTGCTCCAGCAAAGCCTGTGTTTCAGCTACTGCGCCTTCGACGATATGCAGATACTGTGGCTCAAAATGTTCGTTGATGATTTTCGCGCAAATTTTCGACGTAGCGGGCGCAAGCTCTGAGGGTTTGGCGATGACAGTATTGCCTGCGGCTATAGCACCGACGATAGGGGCAAACAGGAGTTGGAACGGATAATTCCAGGGCGCAATGACCAAGACACTGCCATAAGGTTCGCTTTGTATGTAGCTGCTGGCTTTGAAGTGAAAAAGCGGCGTGCCGACGTTTACTGGATGAGCCCATTTGCCGAGATTGGCGATAGCTTTATCTAAATCTTTACGTACAAAACTCACCTCCGCTGCATAAGCCTCAAATTCGTGCTTGTGCAAATCTGTAAAAACGGCTTGCATGATGTCGTCTTCGTATTGCTCTATCAAATCACGCAAACGCTGAAGTTGTCGACGACGAAAATCGAGTTTCTTCGTTACGTTCGTCATGAAATATCGACGTTGACGATCTACCAATTCTTGCGCTTCGACATTGGAAAAATTAGTAGAAGATATGATTGTTTCCATAACTTAATTTGGAGAATTAATACAGAACTAACTATTGGTACACATCTTAACACACACATTCTGTCCATTAAAATCTCCGACAATATCTATGCAATGACCGCTCGTGATTCCTATGAGTATGAAAGGTACCCCTTCCTCAAGACAACAATTCCAAGTATTACCACTGAACCACCACCGGCTCCAAGCCGGTGGTGGTTCATACCTGGCACATGAACCACGGGCTGAAGCCCGTCGTCAGCGTGAGAGGTCTAGAATTGTGAAGTTATCTCCGCGCTTGTCCATGTCGTCATCCGGGTTCTTCATGTATTCCATGATCATCTCATCGGTAATGGCACCTGAGGTGGCGACGAAGTACCCCCGACTCCAGAAGTGTTTGCCCCAGAAGGATTTATTGAGCTTCGGGTTTTCCTGCAGTATCTTTCTCCAGGTTTTCCCTTTGAGAAACTGTGCCATCTTAGAGATTGAAATCGGTGGCGGTATAGAGAAGAAGAGATGGATATGATCTTTCGATACGTGACCACGCAGGATTTGGACCTGGTGTGTATCACAGATTTCTCGGATGCGGTCGCGGGCTCGTACTCCCAAACGACCAGCGAGAACTCGTTTATGGTACTTCGTCGTCCAGACCAGGTGGTACTTGCAGTCAAAGACGGTGTGGCTGGTTTTTCGGTATAGTTTCACCCGCTCACTCTACTATCTTAAAATGATCGCCTGAAGGCGTGGGGTTTGCTCCCAGAGAGGGATACAACAAAACTCCCCGGTAATTACCGGGGAGTTTTGTTGTGTTGCTACATCATCTTCACATCTACGTTCACTCCCGAGGGAAGCGACAAGTTGGTGAGTGCTTCAATGATTTTTGGTCCGGGATTCAAGATGTCGATCACTCGCTTGTGCATACGCATCTCGAACTGTTCTCGCGCATCTTTGTGCACGAAGGTCGAGCGATTGACCGTGTACTTCTTGATCTCGGTGGGAAGTGGAATCGGACCCACTGCCTTCACGTCGAAGCGGGCGGCGGTATCGATGATCTGCTTTACCGACGCATCGAGGATTTTGTGCTCGTAGGCACGCACTCGAATACGGAGTTTACTGATCTCGCCCGGCACGGCCTTGGCTTCTTTTTTTGCGGAATCAGTGGCCATACGATTGGTAATTAATCGAAGATACGAGGCCGTTAGGCAACGATCTTGGTGACCACGCCGGCACCGACGGTCTTACCACCCTCACGAATCGCAAAGTTCTGCTGGTCTTCAAGGGCTACTGGCGCTACGAGCTTGACCTTAAACTTAGCAGTATCACCAGGCATCACCATTTCTACGCCATCAGCGAGGGTTACCTCACCGGTAACGTCGGTGGTACGGATGTAAAACTGTGGCTTGTAGCCAGAGAAGAATGGTGTGTGACGACCACCCTCATCCTTTGAAAGTACGTATACCTCAGCCTCAAACTCGGTGTGTGGGGTCACTGAACCCTTCTTCGCGAGTACCTGGCCACGGTGTACCTCTTCCTTCTTGGCACCACGCAGGAGAATACCAGCGTTGTCACCAGCCTGAGCACGATCAAGCTGCTTGTTGAACATTTCCACACCAGTAACGGTGGTACTGGTAGTGTCCTTGATGCCTACAATCTCAACTTCTTCACCCACCTTCACCGCACCGCGTTCTACACGACCGGTTACTACCGTACCGCGACCTTCAATCGAGAAGATGTCCTCAATTGGCATAAGGAATGGCTTGTCGAGGTCACGCTCTGGCATTGGGAAGTAGGTATCCATTGCGTCAGCAAGTTCAATGATTTTGTCACCCCATGATGACATTGGATCATTGAGAGCCTGGAGACCTGAACCTTTGATGACAGGAGCGTTCGCACCGTCAAAGCCGTTCTTGGTCAGAAGCTCACGGAGCTCTTCCTCAACGAGCATTACCATTTCCTCGTCATCAACCATATCCACCTTGTTGAGGAAGACAATGATGCGTGGTACACCCACCTGCTTGGCGAGGAGTACGTGCTCACGAGTCTGTGGCATTGCTCCGTCGGTAGCAGCAACCACGAGTACGGCACCGTCCATCTGGGCAGCACCAGTAATCATGTTCTTGATGTAGTCCGCGTGACCAGGCGCGTCGATGTGCGCATAGTGGCGGTTTGGGGTCTCGTATTCAGAGTGCGAGAGCGAAATCGTGATACCGCGAGCCTTTTCCTCAGGCGCCTTGTCGATATCTTCGACAGCCTTAACGTTAGCAGCGTAACCGCCGCCGCGCTTGTTGAGCACGTTAAGGATAGCGGCGGTGAGGGTGGTCTTGCCGTGGTCAACGTGACCAATGGTACCGACGTTGACGTGTGGCTTTGAACGATCAAATTCTGCCATAAAGTGTTTTAATGACGTAATAAATCCCGTACACAGCCGCCAGACAAGGGCAAGGCCAGGCCCGGCATGCACTCGTAGTGGCGCGAGAACAATGCGCACTACGACTACACACCGATGCGGTGTAAAAGAGCAATATATGTTCGCTCCCTCACTCCCTTTAGGGGGTGTGACGGTGCGGCAATAGTACAGAAAGCAAGCCATAATTGCAAGCAAAGCAGTGGCCACCCTCAAACCCCAACTACAGGTTACTCTAAAACGTGCAGTTGGGGTTTGAACTCGAGGTGTAAAAAACGGGCGGCACTCTTTCGAGTGCCGCCCGTTTTAAACAAAGCTGGTAATTATTTACGCCTCTTCAACGGTGTCTTTCACGCCACGTGCCTTACGGATATCAGCCGCGATATTTGGCGGTACCACTTCATAGTGGTCAAAGGTCATCGTCATTGACGCGCGACCCTGGGTCATCGATCGTAGCGTATTGGTGTAGCCGAACATTTCTTTCAGTGGCACCTTGGCAGTAATCACCTTCTTGTCACCGAGCTCAGTCATACCTTCTACCTGACCCCGCTTGCTGGAGATGTTACCGTTAACATCACCCATAAACTGCTCCGGGGTACGGACTTCAATCTTCATAATTGGCTCAAGAAGTACGGCACCGGCCTTGGCTGCCGCCTCCTTAAAGGCGTAAATAGACGCGAGTTTGAAGGCAATTTCCGATGAGTCCACATCGTGGAAAGAACCATCATAGAGTTCGACAGTAACATCCTCCATCTTGTAGCCAGCGACAAAACCGCGAGCCATCGCCTCCTTCGCACCCTTCATCACTGCTGGAATGTACTCGCCTGGGATAGCACCACCCTTAATGCTGTTTACAAACTCAAAGTGGTCATCACGTGTCACGTTCTTAGCTACGGTCTGACCTTCCTCCAGTGCCACCATTGGGCGAATCTTGATCTTCACGTGACCATACTGACCACGACCTCCTGACTGCTTGGCGTACTTATACTCAGCTTCGGCCTCACGTTGAATCGTCTCGCGGTAGGCTACCTGTGGCTCACCCACATTAGCCTCGACACCGAACTCGCGCTTCATACGATCAACCAAGATTTCAAGGTGAAGCTCACCCATACCAGCAATGATGGTTTCGTTAGTCTCCTCGTCGGTAGAAACTTTGAAGGTTGGGTCTTCATCGGAAAGACGCTTGAGAGCGGTACCCATCTTCTCCTGATCATTCTTGGTCTTTGGCTCCACCCGCATGGCGACCACTGGATTGGGGAAGGTGATCTGCTCGAGCACAATTGGCTTCTGCTCATCACAGAGGGTATGACTGGTCTTCACATCCTTAAAACCGACACCCGCCGCAATCTCGCCTGCAAATACCTCATCAATTTCGGTCCGCTTGTCTGCCATGAGGCGAACGATACGACCAACACGCTCCTTGTTACCGGTCGTTGAGTTATAGACGTAGCTGCCAGCCTTCACACTGCCCGAGTAGACACGGAAGAACACGAGCTGACCGACAAACTTATCGTCCTGTAGCTTAAAGGCCAAGGCTGAGAGCGGCTCGGTGTCACTGTGCTTGAGGGTCATTTCATCTCCGGTGTTTGGATCCGTACCCTTGATATCCGCGAGGTCAGCTGGTGACGGGAGGTAGTCCACCACTGCATCAAGGACGAGCTGGACACCGACATTCTTGAGCGATGAGCCCGTAAAGACGGGGAAGATTTGGTTTGCAATCACCGCCTTACGTAGGGTCTTCATGAGGTCCTCAAGTGATGGCTCCTCGCCACCAAGGAACGCCTCCATAAGTGCATCATCGTGCTCAACTACACGCTCGACAAGTTCAGCGCGGTACTTCTTGGCGTCAGCCATGAGTTCCTCTGGAACCTCATGCGGGACTACCGTCATACCCATCTCACCTTCAAAGGTGTAGAGTTTCATCTTCACGAGGTCAACCACGCCCTTAAACTGATCTTCACTGCCCCACGGGATCTGCGCTCGCACGGCCTTCTTAGAAAGACGATCCTGGATACTCTTGTATGACTTCTCAAAGTCAGCACCCATACGATCCATCTTGTTGATATAACAAATACGAGGAACATGGGCTTCGTCAGCATACCCCCAGTTGGTCTCACTCTGCGGTTCTACACCAGCCACGCCGTCGAACACTACCACAGCACCGTCAAGCACGCGCATCGAGCGCTTTACCTCAGCGGTAAAGTCGATGTGACCCGGGGTGTCAATCACGTTGAAGGTGTACATGGACGACTTGTCCTTACGGTCAGCCACATCAGTCTTTGACCAGTTACAAGAAATCGCGGCAGCAGTGATAGTAATACCGCGCTCACGCTCCTGCTCCATCCAGTCAGTCACCGTCGCACCATCGTGTACCTCACCAATCTTGTGTGACACGCCAGTGTAAAAAAGCACACGCTCTGAGGTGGTGGTCTTACCAGCGTCCACGTGCGCAACAATACCGAAGTTGCGCATGCGCTCTAGGGGGAATTCTCGGGCCATACGTATATATGTATAGATTAAATAAGTAAGTGCTTATAATCCTTCTTTTTCATCCTTGGCTTGCGAGCGCAGAGAAAAGAAATAGCCTTACGGCAAAGCGCGAGTACTATACGACACCAGAACCAAAACGGCAACCGGCGCTTCCTTTTAGAACGCCTAACCTAACCCCTGCACCCGTGGTACGCTTTGTATATCCATGCGACTCGCCACCTTCTTTCGGACTCGATCGTTGCGTATCCCTGCCACTTGGGTAGCCGCTGTTCTCTGGTGTAGCTTTATCGTCGTCGCCTACCTCTACTATGGCAGTCGCGGCCTTTCAGTGCGCGAACTCCTCTTTGAACTCTTCACCTTCTTTGCCACCGACCCACGGGCCCCACTACTCTACATTCTCGTCTATATGTTGCAGCCGTTTGCCTTCATGCCAAGTACCGTATTTACCATTCTGGCGGGAAGTATTTTTGGATTTTGGCCTGCCCTGCTTTACACAATCATTGGTGTGAATCTCTCGGCCACCGCCGTGTACTGGACGGGACGCGCACTGGCCCAGCCAACTCCAGGGCTAATTGCCGGACTAGGGAACTGGATTGGTGCGTTACGCCAATCACCTTTTCTGACCATCCTGTTTTTGCGCCTTGCTTATTTCCCTTTTGATGTAGTGAACTTTGCTTCCGGCATCCTCCGACTTCGTTACGGTGCGTTTACGATTGCTACGGCACTCGGGTCCATTCCTGGTATCGCGACCATCACCTCAATGGGGACCGCCCTTGATCTCTCAACCTTTCTCGAAAAAGGACTCACGACCAGTGCCATCAATCCGCACATGCTGCTGTTGTCCTTAGGTTTGTTTTTACTATCGGTAGTGATTGCCGAAGCAGCACGCCGCCTACAAACCACCTCCGCAAAGCCATAAAAACGCTTCTCCTCCTATCGCCTGCGCTAGGAGGAGGGGGTGGTTATTATTTCTTTGGAGTAAGTTTGGCTAGGTCAAGCGTATCATCGATACGAATTTGCTCGACAAATTCTGGCACGTGCGAAACCAAAATCATCGCCCCTTTGTAGTCATTGAGCGCCTTCGCGATTACCGGAATGTGACGGAAGTTAACGTGATTGGTCGGCTCATCGAGAATAAGAAGTCCTGGCTTCTCCATGGTGAGCTTACAAAACGCAAGGAGCGCCTTTTGTCCTTCTGAAAGGTTACCTACCCGATTTTTCATCACGTCACCAAACAGAAGGAAACCAGCCGCAATCGCGCGCATCTCTTCTTCGAGTTTTCGCTGCATTGACTTCATCAGCGTCTCAAACACTGTCGCATCAAAGTCGAGGTTGGAAAAATCCTGACGGTAGTATCCAATCCTTACCCCCGGAGCCACGTGCTCGCCGGTCGCGTGACCGGACGCCAGCTTTTCTAATAAGGTCGTCTTCCCAATTCCGTTTGGTCCCACAATCTGCAGGTGCATGCCGCGCTTTAGTACCACGTTCACCTCCGCCTCTTTGGGTTCGTGGTTTTTGATTACTTGTACCGATGACAGACGTACGACCTCGAGCGGAATATCCTGGTGCGGCTCAATGGTAAAGGGTCGAATGGTTTTGTCTTCACGACGCACATCAACCTTATTGTCTTCCGCTTCTTCAATTTCGTCGCGCATGCGGGCAGCCAGGAGGCGCATCTTGCCACCCTTGCTTGCGAAGTAGTTAACCTTCTCTTTGTTTTCGCGAATTTCTTTCTCAAGTAGTGCGTTCTGGCGACGCTCTTTCTCCACCCGAGCAGCAATATCCGCTACTACCTTGTGGTAATTACCATCGTATTGCTCGACCTGACGGTTCTGCGTATTGAGGTACAACACGCCATGAGTAAAGGCATTAAGAAACTCGGCATCGTGAGAAATAACTAAAATGGTCTTACGGTTCTCTTTGAGAAACTGAGTCAAGTGCTCAATACCATGAATATCAAGATTGTTGGTTGGCTCATCGAGGAGGAGAATATCAGGGTCCTTAATCAGCGCCTGCGCCAAAAGGAGTCGTGCCTGCTGCCCGCCAGAGAAACTGCCCACGATGCGATCCTTAAAAGTCTCGCGCTGCTTCTCGGTTGGCGTGAGGTTTACCACCTCGAGCACCTCGTCAATACGCGGGTCGATGTCATACACCTTCTCGGAAAAGGTACGTTCAAAAAATTCTCGAACGGTGAGTGAAAGTTCCTCTCGAGGAATAATCTGTCGAGCGATGGCGATGGTTGCACGCGGGTCAATATTGATTGCTCCGCTCTCTGGCCGCAAGGCGCCGGTAATGAGCGCAAAGATAGTACTTTTGCCTGCGCCATTTTGACCCATAAGCGTGAGCTTCGCCCCCCGACGCACCACAAAACTCGCCTCCTTCAGGATGGGGCGGGTTGCGTCGTGCTCAAAGGTGACATCCTTGAACACAATAATGCCGTCAGCGCGTGACATAATGCGACCACCATACACTATTTACCTACGTATGGCCATAGAAAATACCTCGCCAGACCGTAATCTTGCGAGGTATTTTTGTATTGCTTCTCAGTGGCTATTTGCCAGCCTTATCCTTCTTTGGCTTCTTCTTTTCTTTGCGCATGTCACGTCCTTTGGCCATATGTTTGATTTAGGTTGCTAAAAGCGTCCTTGTAAAATATTGCTGACTCATGGTTCCCGGGCTTAGGTGGTTTCGGGTACCTCTAGTATAGCGCTACGATTTCTGGAGTACCTTGTGTAAACCGCCAGTTATAAACAGGGCCACCAAGCGCGATGAAGCCTAGGGAGCAAAATACACAGGAATCTCAAGCGCATCATCATGTTCGGTGATTCCAGAGGCATTACTCTTTTGCAGAATCAAAGAACCTCGCTTCATAAAATCAGGATCGCCCTCCTTGTAGGGATTTGGGAAGCCGAGTTCAGCGATAAAGGGCACAAACTCCTCGGTCATCCAGTCGCCCTGTGCCGAGGCGTAGGTCTCGGCAATGATGCGCCCATCCCAATCGGTGAGCACTATCGGAAACGAAGCCTCGAAGTACCACATACCGCGCGCGGCGCCGGTGATAGTCATTGGGTTCCCTACCACCATCTGCGGGGCGGGGGTAGTGAGTGTAATGCGATCAGCTTTTTCAGCAATATGCGCCGAGACCGGATCGACCGGAGTAGTCGTGGCCGGACATTGAAACTCGCAATTAGGACCGGAGCGACCTACGAACGACCCATCTGCACAGAGCATGGCATCCATGGTACACATCGCCACGTCATCGCCCCGTCCGAGCAGAGTACTCAAAATTCCGGCCACCAGTGCCACTGCCAATAACACGTACATAGCGTATTTCATACCCCTTGAGTATACCGCAAAATTCTTTCTAAGCGGTCGCAAGCTCCTTCACTTTCTTGAGCGCCACCACGTACATACTCACTGCCCACCCCAGTGGCGTGTGCTCATTTGGGCGGTCAGTATGTGAGTAGTAGAGCTCGGGTACCTTGCCGTCGGGCGTGACTGTGGCCTGTGCTCGACGTAAGTAGTAGTAAGCCTTTTCCTGTTCTCCGCGCTCGGCGTAAATAATGGCGAGCCACGAGAGACCAAAGCACCACTCCGCCTCCTCGCTCCACCCATCGCGGTTGAGGTTGAAGTATCTGTCATTTTTGTACCGCAGGACTCCTTTGTCCCGCACCAGGTGGTACTCTATATTGCGCAAAATCTCCTTGGTCTGCTCTTCGGTCGTAACCACAAATGGGTAGATGAGCGACATGAGGGCGAGATCACAAAACTTAGTCTCAGACTCCCGGGGTAACAAGGCCATGAGCGCCCGCTCTCCTTCGGTTATAGCGTGCTCGGGTACCGATAGCCAAGGCAGCGCTTGCGCTTTTTTGAGTGCCGCCAAGACCGAACCAATCGAGGACGCATGGACTTCCATCGCCTCTTCCCAGATACCATTGTCTTCATCGTGCCAGTACTCGAGTCGAACCAAGTAGTCAACTATCAGCTGCACCATCGCTCGTTCTTCATCGGTTTCAATGACACTCCAACCCATCTCTTCGAGCGTGACGAGAAGATTGAGGACCTCGCCCACCGCGTCGTTCTGGCTATTTCCCCACTCTTCCCAATACTCCTCAAAGGTCTCGGGGTGAAAACGGGCATGAATGTACTGCCAAGCAGCGTGCGGCTTATGCTCCACCGCCCAGTTGATTTTGTCCTGGTGTTTAACAAAAACCGTAAGGAGCGCCTTGGCCGCCGACTGCGTCACCTCCTGATCACCGGTTTCGAGAAACGCGAGCGTAGTGAAATAGATATCGCGCAGCCACGCCTTGCCGTACCAGGTGTCCATGGGGGCCGCGGTAAATACGCCATTGGGACGACGGAGGGTAAGGAGGACAGCCAGGTGGTGCTTTATTTCTGCATCAAAATCAAATGAGGCCATGGAAGAAGAACAAAGGAACAAATTGGTAAGTGGTGTGGTTAGGCAGCGACTGGTGGTTGCCCAACATTATTGTCGTTAGCAAACACAGGAAGTGGTACCCCCTCGAGTCGACGCTTGTATACATCTACGAGTCGCTTGGTGTTAGCAATAGACTCATAGACACCGCGGATACAGGCTACTCGTTCAAGCAAATCATACTGCTCGGCCGTTAGCCCTTCAGGGGATTCATTATGTTCGGCTAGTTTTTCCATCACCTCCCTGGTGGCCTGTACTACCGCACTTGGTTCAACCTCATTGAGGGAAAGCCCACCGAGTGCCCGCTCCACCATCACCACTGCCGGCGACTTTCCTGATTCCATCAACTCCGGTGACTCGCTCATACTAAAGACACATTACGCCCAGTAATGCCTCTATGGTATCACGAGGCCTACACTGCACCGACTTTCTGTCGGTGCACTTTTGTGCTGCAATACCAACAACCAGGACGCGCATCCTTGCTTACGATAAGCTAATAAGTTTACTGGTAATCGTAATTTGAAATAAAGTGTACGGCGGACAAGAAAAAAGACCCCCGAGGGGTCTTTTTTCTGAAACTTTCAATAATTGAATGCCAAGCGAGGTGCGAACGAAAAATATTTTGAGGTGTACTAGTCGGTACAGTGAGGAATATTTTTCGAGAAGCAACGAAGCCTGGCGTCAACTTTGGAAATTTCTACTGCTATGCGAGATGAGAGAAACAAAAACACCCCTTTAGGGGGTTGTTTTTGTTTCCGAATGAACGAAAACAGGAAACTTTGCTTACCAAGCGAAGTGGGCAAAGGCACGGTTAGCCTCAGCCATCTTGTGCACATCCTCACGCTTCTTCACGGCATTACCCTCCTCCTTCGCGGCGAGAATAAGCTCCTGGGCGAGTGCTTTGTGCATCGGCACCCCTTTCTGAGCACGAGCGGCGGCAATAATCCAGCGCAGTGCGAGCGCGACGCGACGCTCTGGTCGGACCTCACGTGGCACCTGGTAGTTCGCACCACCAACCCGGCGACTACGTACTTCCATGAGCGGACCAGCGTTACGCAAGGCGGTCATAAAGACCTCCTGTGGCTCTATCGCATCCTTGTTAGCCTTCTTAATTTCTTCAAAGGCAGCGTACACGATCTTGCGAGCAGTCTCCTTTTGACCACGCAACATGATGTAATTGATTAAACGCTCCACATCAACTGAGCCATGACGTACATCTGGTTTTACAACCGGGCGCTTCTTAATTGGTCGACGCATATGTATATGATTGATTACCTACGTAACTAAACGAGGGAGACGAGACTCTTGGTCGTACATCCGACTGGAGAAATAGCACTTGTGGCGCTCATTCTTCGCATAATGCCCGGGGTCATTCTGGGACCTGGCACTCGGTATCTGTAGCGAATATAGACTATGTGTATCGCGTGTCCGCAAGCGCTCACCGGTACGTAGAAGACCGATGAACACTTCAGGAAACGCCATTTCCTGAGCCAAAGCACCAAGGGGACAGGGTCAGCTCCTAGGCGCGACCGAGCGAAATGGTGAGACGTACTCGGGTGGTACGATGAACCGTTTCGCGAAGGGAGCAACACCGGAGATGACCTTGGCCCGTTTGTGCTATTTAGCCTTTGGGCGCTTGGCGCCGTACCGTGAACGACCCATGCGGCGCTCTGAAACACCAGACGCATCGTATTTACCACGAACGATGGTGTACTGCACACCGATGTCCTTCACGCGGCCACCACGAACGAGTACTACCGAGTGTTCCTGGAGGTTGTGCTTGATACCAGGAATGTAGGCGGTAATTTCCTGACCATTAGAAAGGCGTACACGAGCAATCTTACGAATAGCTGAGTTCGGCTTACGAGGGGTCTTAGTGGTAACACGAGTACACACACCACGCTTAAACGGTGAATGGTACTTGTTTGGGCGGTTTTCAATCTTATTGAAACCGGTATGCAACGCACCCGTCTTACTCTTGCGAGCCGGGTCACGACGCTTCTTCTTGGTTAACTGTTGAATGGTAGCCATATTTGTAGCCCGCGTAGCATACTACACATGCAATTTTTTGCAATGGCCACGGGCTTCTCCTAGGCAAAGGCCAATAGATAGACGACTTGGCTCGTAAAGGCCGCCAGTGGTTCACCCAAAAAGACCATAAATAAAAGGATGATAATAGCAAAGGAGAGCATCAGGTTGCGTTCCATAGCAAACCGGAGGCTCTCGTAGCGCATCGCGAGTTGATACGGTAAGAGACGGGGGAGAATTTTTGAGCCATCAAGAGGCGGGACAGGGACCAAGTTAAACAAAGCCAGGAAGATATTGAGACCAATAATACCAATCGCCAAGTCAACAAAGGCAGCCGAGAGTCCGAGCACATCGGCGCTACGCACCAGCGCGGCAAAGACCAGGGCCAGGAAAATATTGGCCAATGGACCAGCAATCGCCACAATCGCCTCTCCCCACTTTTGGTTACGGAAATTGTAGGGGTTGTATGGTACGGGTTTAGCGGCACCAAAGAGAATTGGCGAACCACTCATCACAAGGAGGCCTGGGATAATCACGGACATAAGGGGGTCAAGGTGAACCAAAGGATTTGGAGACAGTCGGCCTTGCAGGCGAGCGGTCGGGTCGCCGAGCCAATTGGCCGCATGACCGTGCGCCATCTCGTGGAGCACGATTGACATAATAAGCGCCACAATCAGCGCGATGGTTTCAGTAGAAAATGGGTCCATAACGCCACTAGTATACATGCTCTTGGCCAACCTGACTTCCCAACCAGCCCCACCTGGTTGCATTTTCACACTCCCGTGGTAGGATGGCGACACTTAAAAAACGAGCAATTCAACTATTACTATGGCCAAGCAATGTGAAGTAACCGGCAAGAAGACCCAAATCGGTGGCCGCTACAGCAACCGCACGCGTGCAACGCAGTTCAATCCGTGCGGTAAAGTTCGTCGTAGCCCAAACCTCCAGAAGAAGCGCATCTTCGTTCCCGAGCTCGGTAAGACCGTGACCATCAAGGTCTCGACCAAGGGTCTGCGCACCATCGCTAAGAACGGTGCCCACGCTACCCTAAAGCAAGCTGGTCTGATCTAAATAACCGCCTGGTACAAAACCGGCGCGAACCCCTACGGGGTTCGCGCCGGTTTTGTCATTACTCCTTACGAAAGAGTCGCACCGTCTTACCATCGCTTGCAAACATCACGATGCCCTCCTCTGCCGTACTCACCAGGCGCACCCCCGCCTGCGCTACTCGCTCCACCACCTCTGCATGTGGATGACCATAATCATTATCCTTCCCGGCTGAGACCACTGCATACTGTGGTTGCACTACTCCGAGAAACACCGCATCCGATGACGTTCGTGAGCCATGATGCCCGAGCTTCAGCACCTCCGCCTGGAGCGCGCTGCCGTGCCGTTCAACTAAGAAGGTTTCGGTACCAGCCGGTGCATCACCGGTTAACAAAAACTCTATGTCGCCATAGCGCACCAGCGCCACGATAGATGATGCGTTACTCTCCCACGCTTCGGGATTACCTACGGGCGATAGTACGGTTAGTGTCACGTCACTACCCAGTCGCCACACCTGCCCCGCCCGCGCGTACGCAACCTCCGCACCTTCGTCCGCGACTGCTCGGTCAAAGGCCTTCGAGGCCGCCGTGTCACTGACATTCTCGGTGCGTAGTATCTGCGTGACCGAGAAACGCTCGAGCACATCGACAAGCCCCGCTACGTGGTCTTTATCCGGATGCGTCCCTACCACCAGATCAAGTGACCGATCACCCCAAGGGAGCACCTCACCCAGGGAGCGCAGCACACTCCCATCGGGCCCACCATCAATCAGCACCTGTACCCCGTCGGGTGTTTGTATAAAAATTCCATCCCCCTGCCCCACATCCAAAAACGCCACCACAAGATCACTACCACTCTCACTCGCAACCCCAGCCGCGAGCGGCGAGAGCGGCAGCCACAACAGTACTGTGACGAGCGTCACTGCTGCGAGCATCCAGAGACGCACGTTCGTTGCTGTTACCATCATGAGTTTATTGTACCTCCACTACACAGCGGTCATGGACAGAGTCGTTTCCAGTATAAAACGACCTACCAGGCGGAGAGAGTAACGCCCAGCATCAGTCCACCCATAACCACTGTGTAGTGGGCACCACGGAGTCACGCTTTCGCACTCTTCCGTGATGCCGCTCGGATCTCTCGTTAGGCCTTTAAGGCATTACTGCCTTCTCGCCCAACCCCAGTGCCCGGGCGGAATGGTCATAGAGATCTCTCCCTTCCCCTCTGGCAGGGTGACATAAACGGTCAGCGAGCCATCGCCCTCCATCCGCACCCGCTCGTCGGGCAAATCAGCCGCGTCACTGACGATGCCGCTAAGACTCAGTGCGCGTGCCACCTGCTCCGCAAACTCGCGGTAGGCGGCCACCGCTGCCGGTGTCAAAGCCACCGCATCAAGATCAACTTCGCTCGACATCTTTCTTTCCCCTTTAATCATCTAAACTCTTACGACCCCGCAGCGCTCTCTCACACTGCGAAGCCCTATAGAGCCCGCAAAGATAACCGTCCTTGCGAACACCGCTAACCAAAACACATTACTCGGTGTCACGGCCGGAAGAACCGACCGTGACACCACGTCACTCAGACCTAACCCGATAGGGGCAACGCCGGCGGGATGTAGAACTCCCGCCGGTACTGCGCCGGCAGCGCCTGCCCGCGCAAAGCGAAGATTGCCTCCGCCTGCGCAAGCGTCTCGACCGCGTGCGAGCAATGACGCTCGCGCACGGCCGCTATCGGGTCCGGCGTCTCCTCTGCGCTTTCGAGAAGCGCGATAAGGGACGCCAGAAACGTCCCCGTACGGCCGTGACTGCCCACGCAATACGCGAGCAACTTACGACCGGCCTCGAGCTCGGGGATGATCCGGAGCTCGAGGAAAAGTCCCCAGTCAGCCGGCACACCCCCAAAGTCGCGGAGGAGTGCCGGCATAACCTCATACCGCCCGCCAAAAGCGAGGCAGCCGAGGTCATTGGTGAGGGGGACAACGACGTCGACCCCCTCAAAGTCCGCCGGTTGGAGGTAGCGAGTACCCCCCGCCAGCACACTGTACGGACCGACCTTGACCGACTGCCCCCGGTGGGAGCAACTGGCCTTGCTCGGTCCGAGCCCGAGCGTGGATTGACTGACGCCATTCCTTCGCCCAGGCTGCCCTGCCAGCGCGCCGCCTTTTGGCCTGCCGCGCTGGCCTCGTTTTATGGCCACTTCACCTCCTTTCTCGGGCTACCAGAGCCCTTGTTTGTGACCATCGGCGTAGAGGTTAGCGACCTCTTCCCCGACGGTCGAGTGTAAGTTGGTAAGCGCGACGTAAAGCGTCGCGACCCCACCCGCGGCATGCTTCTTGGCGTCGAGCTGACACCGCAAAGTATATTCGTCGGTATGTCCGGTCAACAGACCGTGCTTATCGAACATTCTTCCTCCATTGTGTTGGAGGTCAAATGCGTGATCGACAAACACCGAGTGACCGAGCTTACCTTCAAGGAAGGCGAGCGGGGCGGCGGCAATAGCTGCCCACCGTTTACCACCATACGAGGAACTCCAGGAGCCCTCGAATGCAGTCTGCGCGAGCCGGAAAAAGTCAATCTGCTCACTCCGGCTTTTATTTTTGAGCCCACCCAAAACCTTCGTCTGAGAGTAAGCACGCTCACCCCCAAACGAAACGGAAAAGTCCCTGGCGAGCACATCAGCCGCCTGCGCTGCGTCACCCGTAAGCGAGGCACTGCCGCGACTATGCCGCACTTCGCCTGCCACCGCGATGGTGAGGTAGCAGGCAAAGAGCTCGGCGAGCTCCTCGTGGACTTTCGTCCGGAGACTCGCTGCGCGCGCGGCCAAACGTGACCCTGCCGCTGCCGTTGCCATGGCATCGGCGAGGTAGAAGTTATTGAGAAGGGTGTTCGCCGAGAACTGCTCCCCGACAAACTCGAAACCGATCCGGGGTTCAGCAAACTTCGCCTTCACCCCGAATTGGTTAACCCACGAGAGGAAGATGCGCACTTCCTTCGTGGGCTTCGACGCGGTGGTAGGTACCCCACCGCACACGACCACCCCGGTGTTTCCGCACACCGAGATGGTCTCCCCCTCCTTTAGTCGCGAAACATCGCCGCACCCGACAACACTCGGCTTCCCGAGGCCGCGGGCGACGACCGCCGCGTGACTCGTCTCACCGCCAACAGCCGTGACTACGGCCTCGGCGGCGAGCATGCCCGGCAGGTCCTCCGGTGCGGTGTCAGGCCGCACCAGAATGACCTTCCGCCCAGCTACAGCAGCTTGCGCCGCTTCGGCCGAACTCGTTACTACCACCCCGGTCGCCACACCGGGGGCCGCCGCGATGCCGGTCGCCAGCTTCTCCGCCGCGGCCAAGGCCGCAGCGTCAAAGCTCGGACGCTCGAGCTTGGCGACTTCCGTCGCCGGAACGCGCTCGAGCGCCTCCTTCTTCGACCACGTGCCGTCCCACACTTGGTGGACGGCGAAGGTGGCCGCGGCCTGCGCCGAGCGCTTCCCTGCTCGGCACTGGAGGATGTAGAGACGGCCTTGCTCGACCGTAAACTCCACATCGACCAAGTCACCGAAGTGCCGCTCGAGCTGGAGCACGTTCCAGCAGAGCTCCTCGGCGATTGCCCGGTTCCATCGTGCCATCTCGCGGATCGGGAACGGGGTGCGAGTACCCGCTACCACATCCTCCCCCTGCGCATTGGGGAGGAATTCTCCATAGATACGGCGGGCGCCGGTCTTCGGACAACGGGAGAAGACGACTCCCGTGCAGGAGTTCTCCCCCATGTTCCCGAAGACCATCGCCTGCACGGTGTAGGCCGTCCCCCACCAGTGAGGGATCCTTTCTGCCTGCCGATAGGCGACCCCCCGCTCGCTCGTCCACGAGCCAAGGACGGCGAAGATCGCCATCCCCAGCTGCGTGAGCGGCGAGTCGGGCATCGGTGCGCCTGTCTCGCGCTCGATGAGCGCTTGAAAGCGCTCAATCGACTGCTTTTTCGACGCAACTGCTGTCGCGTCGAACTTCTCCGGCTCGATCCCGAGCACGGTCACACCGAACTGGCGCAAAAACCGCGCATAGGAATCCAGAGCAAAGACCTCATCCACCTCCCGGGCGAGGGCGGACACGGTCGTAGGATTGAGCCCCACGTTCAGTACCGTATCCATCATCCCGGGCATGGAGACCCGGGCACCGGATCGGACGGAAACGAGAAGCGGACTCCGAGTGCCGCCGAACGTCCGCCCCGTCTCAGACTCGAGCTGCGCAAGGCCGCGATGGAGCTGCGCCACCACCCGCTTGGGGAGGCGGCCATGCTCGTTGTACGCCCGGGCGACGGTCGTCGAGACCGTAAATCCAGGCGGGACGTTGATACCGAGCTTCGCCATCTCGGCGAGCCCGGCGCCCTTGCCCCCGCGCACGGCGGGGGTAAGGGTGCTTTCGTCGCCCTCGCCGAAGGCAAAGACGACTTGACGATTGCGAGTGGTCATCCTGACCTCCTTTTTCCCGCGGTCACGAGTGCAGGCCAATCCTGCACTCTTTTCTACTCACCAAGCGTACTTCGTGAGCACAAAAGAGTGGATGACAAACCAAGTCATCCAGTAACCAGTTTCGGAGGAAGCGACACGGCGCCTCGCTCCGGTATTCTTCGTAGACTCCCACCGTGCTGGGAGATGCGCTCTCAGCCCCGGAGGGCCTCGAGCGCGGTGGCGAGGTCGCGCGCCTGCTGCGCGCACCCGGCCAGTGTTGCGGGTGCCGGCTCGGGCTCTGCGAGCCCGAGCACGAGGCGCGCCAGCGCCTCGGTCGCTGCCCGATCGTGGGAGACCACGAGCGAGAAGCGACGATTGCTGCTCGTGGGCTTGGTCCAGCCCACGAGCTCGGACGTCATCGCCGAAGCGATGGCGTCCGTGGCGGGCTCGACGCGAACGCGGACGCGCCCGTCGCCGAGGTCGGCGGCGCCAGCGCGCCCGCGCGCCGACACCGCGATGGTCTGGTAGGCGGTGCCGCCCGGACCGTAGAAGATTTCGGCCATGAGCCTTCTCCTCTTGTTACCGCTTCCTCGATCACTGGTGCGGCGAACATTGTGACGACTCGTCGTAGCAGGATATACCCACCACCTAGATCGTGAGTCGAGCTCGTGAGATTGCTCCCACTACCACCGTACACACGGCCGGGTTCGCTACACCCGTTTTCACAACTCCTCCCGTACCATCTTGTGCCAGCAACTAGGCCGCTGGTTCTAATAGACCGGTACCGCCGGACGCGGATTGGGAGTGTTGTTTGCCGATGCCCTTCGGTCCACAGGAAGCGGCATGCGTGCCCCCTGCTCCGCCTCGAACACGTAGATGTGTATCTACCGCCCAGAGCGAGACATGCTTTGATCAAAACCGCTGTTCATACAAAACAAGTGGCGGTGTTGACGATGGCCATGTCAGACCATACCCGGAATGCCACCGGGTGTGTTGATTAGCCCATTGGCAGGGTACTCCATTTTGGAAGCTGCACCATGCAACCCCCGAGCG
Source organism: Candidatus Nomurabacteria bacterium (assembly GCA_943359405.1). GTDB lineage: Bacteria > Patescibacteriota > Minisyncoccia > Phycocordibacterales > UBA918 > OLB19. The sequence continues at coordinate 6,538 of CALRHO010000003.1, read as the reverse complement.
ACGGCCTATGCATTAGCCGCCAGTCGGGAATTGTTGATACAGCACCCCAGGTGAACACTACAATCCTTTCCTCGTATCGCTCTCATACGGAAGTAGCGCGAGAGTCGGTAGCACACAGTTTATATAAGTAGGGTGCCCGTACTCAAAACGCCATGATTCTAGTATTCACCTGGAGCGAGAACGGGGTGTATTTAGTTGACTGCTAATAACCCGTTCCCTTTCCAGATTTGAAATATGCGGTTTTCAAAGAAGTCCTCTCTCGTCTTGTGCGGTAGCTGACTCAGTTACCTCAGCTCTACCGGCTTATGAAGTACGAGGACATTTTCGGCAAGAAGCGTTGGTTAGGCGCTTCCGGCCGATCGATGTCCTCTCGAAGCAAGGGTTTCTTGCCTTGAGACTCTTCGGGTGATGCGTTTCTTCAGAAGGAGGCGAGTGCCTCAGGCTTCCGTGAGATGGGTTTGCGGCCTATCTCGCGCATCGTGCAAACGAATCGCTCTGAAGGTGAGTGAGTGGTTCCTTTTGCTCCTTGCTTGCCACACTTGTGGGCTGTGGTCACCCCTGGTTACCCAGACGAGCCGCTCGGCTCACTCGCTTCATATGATTCCCTTGTAAGGTACTCTCTCTAGGAAAGCGGCGGTGAACTCTCTCGTTCTCCGCTTTCTGAACTATGATTATAGTAGCATGAGAATATGCTTTTGTCAAAAATGTATGAACTACTCGTGTCAGTCTTAATGTTAATAAAGGCATTGTAATATAATGCTATAATTGTTTATTAGAATAATTTGTCATATTTTGATTGACAAAAATTAAATTGTATCTATACTGGTTGCATGGATAAACAAGCCAAAATTGAGTCCCTTGCCCGGGCCTGTCTGACCTCAGACCAGGCTGAGGTATATGTAGCCCTCCTCATGCGTGGTCGCATTACCGCAAGCAAACTCAAGTCCCAAACCTCCCTATCGCGACCAATGCTCTACCGCGTTCTAGGCGAACTCACCGCACTTGGTGTCGTCTTAAAAGAAGATGCTCCCCAAATGGTTAGCCGATTTGAGTGCGCTCACCCACTAAAGCTACGCGAACTTGTCGACATACGACGGGCCGAAGTGGCCACGAGACAACAATCGCTAGAAAATATCCTTTCATCTCTAGTGTCTGATTACACCGCCCTCTCGGGGAAGCCAGGCATGCGACTCCTCTCTGGCATTATCGGGATTGAAGAACTCTATGAGGATATTCTTAATGAAGGTGTCGGCATCAGCCTCATTCGCTCACCGTATGACGATAAATTTCCAGAATTAACTGAGCGGGTCATAAAACAAATTGCCGCACAGGTTAAAGCGGGCATTACTACTCGCGCTATTACACCCTTCGATAATGAAACCCTGGAAGAATTAGAGGGAGACGATGTCAGAAACCTAGTGACACGTCGTCTTGTCTACCTGGAAAAGCTCGATATACCAGCACAAATTATTCTTTACGCTGATAAGGTTGCGATTACCGCCTTCGACACTGAACTCATGACCACCATCATTCAAAATCAGGCCATTAGCAAGAGTTTTGCACTCATGTTTGAGTTTATGTGGCACACCGTCGCCAGTGACGATGCTGAAATCAGAACCGGACTCAAGAACGGTACACTTACCGCACCTCGACCGCGCGCGTAGTGGTCGGTACCGCATCAAAGTAGGCAACGAATGCTTCGGCAACTCGACGAAAGTTTTCAGGGTCAGACAACATTGGATCAAAATCCTGAAGATGGTGTCCTGTTGGTGCCACCTTCGTAAGTATATTACCGAGCACGTCTCCCGTTCGCACCATCGTGTGATCTGCATAGGCATCTCGCCCCATATCAAACGAAAACGTTGGGGGGTCTGACTGTGTATCTAAATCAAAACCAAGCCGAATCACGCTCCGCTCTACCACTCGACGTTTCTTTCCGGCAGCACCCAAAAACTCGGTGCGTTGGTGAAATGCTTTACGTAGTGGGTCATTTTCTGGCAATGCATCAAGGTAGAGTTCAAAGTTTACTCGCGCTTCCCCACGCTCGTCTGCAACTGGACGGATAGAAACCTTGAGTTCAAGCGCGCCATCAGTAGACTCAGTATTTTGTATTTTGAAATAAAAGGTTTTGACCTTCTCATCTCCACGCTCACGCTCTGACATGCGCACAACGGTAAATTTTCCTGTTGATATGTCTGCCAGTGTCTCTTGCAGCAAGGCGACTCCTTGGTATGCCTGTACTAAATCAGAAACGGTCTCGTCGCCAGCGTACTGATACGGAGACAGGTACTCCCCAGCACGAAAGAGATGGCCAGCTCGCTTAAGAAAGGCACTCTCTAACTGTGATACAAAGTCACTGATTACCGGCTCATCTGACTGCGTTTGTAAATTTTTGGTAAAGCGATCAGCGGCTTCAACGGTACGGACATATTCAGCAAAGAATTGATTGGCAGTTTCTGGTTCTGTGACCGAAGCAAACACCTGCAAATGTTCAACTGCACCAGGGTTATATGTATGGACCAGAAATGTCTTGAGGCGATTAAGGCGATCCTCAGGTGTTTCTGCACCAATCATCGTGGCCCTGAGCGGTGCGAAAGGGTCAGCCGAGCGAATTGATTGCAGGTAACCCAACAGCGCCACCACCTCCCGAGTGCCGGAGAGACGCTCGAAGGATACCCCAATTATAATCTCGATTTGTTGCACGAGCTCTGGTGTCACGACCTTAAGCAAATTCTCCACGGTAGAGTCGCCATGGGTTGTGGTATGACTAGCAAATCGACGAGCCTGGACCGGTACTGTATATGCCCGCGCCAAACTATGATGAATCCAATCGACTACCCGTTCACAAAATTCGTCCGGCAAGAGGTTGGCAAGGCCCTGCTCATTAATCTGATCATCAACCATGCGACCATCCTCGTAATAGCCAGCGCTGGTTGTGGGGCGAAATCCATACATGAGTGCCTCATCTCGTAATTCCTGAGGAAACGCGTGCCAATTCACAAACAATGCAGCGGCTATTCCAGACGGGCTAGCCTCTGCCCCACGGAGCACTTGGGCATACAAACCCACCAAGCTACGGACCCGTTGCTGCTCCTCACCCACCGTCTTCTCTCCAAAGATCTCGACCGCATCAATGAACCCTCCATCTGGCCCTCGGAGTACGTGTACCGAATCTGATAGGGCGGTGATAGAAGCGTTATCTATGTAGACCGCTTGTAGTTCAACATTTCCAGAATATTTTGCTTCAGCAGCCTGACACAGTGCGGGATAGGTATAGTATGCAACTGAGGGAGACGCTGTATAGAAGGATGGGTAACTACGATTCCCGTCGAATTGAGCATACTCACGATACAAGTACTCACTAGTTCTCATCGAAGTCAGAAAAAGCTCGCGTAATGCCTCTGGAGCTGGCATTACTCCTGCCATGATTGATTGACCATACTTGCTGAGCGCCCAATCTTCATGCGCAACATCCCCTTCGTACTGTAGAACGTGCTCACGAATCACCTCAAGCTGAAAAGCCTCAAATAGTTCTCGTGCTACCTCCATATCAGTGCGGTGGTCAAGACGAGGTGGCTCTACGCTATTATCCCTATAATATTGACGCTGTCTGTTCTCAGCCAACTGTCTTATGTGGGGGTTTTGAGCAAATATTTTGCTGACAGTATCTGCGAGAGCAACTTCATTTCTAAAAGGAATACCTGCCTCAGCCAGTAGAAAAGCCAGCGAGTTTGGATCTTCGTGAGACAACGTCTGTGGTAACTGTTCACGAAAAACACGAACCCGATCGAAAAGTGCGTAAGTAAATGGGTCAAGCGGCTGCTTGAGTACGTGCTCCAAGGTAACGTCTGGGAGATATCCAAAATCACCAAAGAAGCGCAGACCAGAACTCAAAACACCGATTCCTTGTTCTAGGTTATCACTGCACTGTGCTGCCAGCTGTTCCCAGCCTATATCACGAAGGATTCTCTTAAAATTCTCTCTAAAAAATTCTTGTTCAGGGTCCAGATCTAAAATCGAAATTTGTCCATTTTGCTGTTCTAAGTGCTGACCAAATGAACCATCCGTGCCCTCGTACTCAATTACTAATTCTCTCGTTACACCAGGAATCTTCCGAAACAGGTCTAGCGGAATCTTCATTGCCATCCCCAATGGCACAGTTAAATAATCAGGATTTCCTGTCTGCGCAAATTCACTCATCCGCCTTTCATCAGACCAACCTGCATAAGGGTCTTCAATGCCACCGCCTCGCTGCGAATCGCTTACTGCTGGCGGAACCTCGGGCGAAAACTTCATATGAGCATGTTAAGATACTCCTACTTTACCACGTAACCACGCGACATATTGTATGAAGTACGAGCCGCTTTCATTTGAAATTGGAGAATTAGATGGTATTGGTGAAGAGACGATTCGTGAGCACCTGGGACTCTACCAGGGATACGTCAAGCACGTGAACCTCATCAACGATAAAATCGTCGCTTTTTCGAGCGACCTTGAAAACAATAGCTACGCCATTGCCGAAATGCAGCGGCGCCTTGGGTTTGAGTTTGGTGGTATGCGCAACCACGAGTACTACTTTGCCCAGCTTGAAGGTGGCGCTCGCGAACTTCCGGATGGCACCCTCAAAGAAAAACTGGTGATGCAGTGGGGTGGCGTCGAGGCCTTCATCGAGCAGTTTTCGCGCCTCTCCATGACCAGGGGCATCGGTTGGGCCATGCTCTACCATGACCCCCACACTGATCAACTCGTGCAGACCTGGGTCGATGAGCAGCACCTCGGCCAGCTGGTCGACCTTGATCTCGTACTAGCGCTCGACATGTGGGAACATTCATACCTACGAGACTATCCGCCCAGCCAAAAAAAGTTGTATGTCGAGGCCTTCTTCCGCAACCTCAACTGGGAGGTAGTGGCAGGTCGCCTTATCTAGGCGAGTCCGGGCGAAAGAATATCGGCACCTCCGACTCTTTCTCACCCCACGCTGCACCGTCACCCGGTGCAGCGTTTGCCTTTGTTTTTAACCGCACCGTCGGGGACGTTACGTCGGAGGTGATTGTCCAGCCCGTGAGGTCGATAGTCGCTTGGTCATTGGTGGCGTTTTGTAAAACCACAGGTACGGCCGTGTCCCGAGACACTTCCTGAGTGCGAAACCACCAGAAACCAAGCATGGCGTAGGCAAAGGCAACGTACCAAAATGAAAAAACCGGAACCGGGAGGGTGGCATACGGGAGCCCTGCCCAAAAGCGGGCTTGTTCGATGATGTACCACAAGATTGCGGTCGTAGGGTACGAAAGTGGTACCGCCACTACAGGCACAAACAGAGCAACCAGACCGGTAAGAAACGAAAGGAGCATCGCTAGTGGCACTACCGGGAGCACGAGTACATTTGTCATCACAGCTACTAGTGAAACTTCGCCCATATGGTAGAGGAGTAGGGGCAGAACTGCCACCTGAGCAGCGAGCGTCGCTACGAGAAATTGCCGCACGGGCTGCCACCACTCCCCCAAGAGCACTGCTGCCTCGAGTCTTGGCGCCACCGCCACTAGTCCGAGGGTAGCAAGAAACGATAGTTGAAAGCCAATGTCATACACGAGTAGAAACGGATTGTGCACGAGCATGAGCGCTGCCGCTAGACACAAGGCTCGCAAAACCAGGTATTGCCGTCCGAGCATAAGCGCTACGAGCGCTAAGATTGCCATAATCGTGGCCCGTCCCACCGTCGCCGACCAACCCACCATCGTGGCAAACATAAGCAGTACAACAATACCAATGACAATACGCACACGGAGGCCCGCCACATATGACAAGAGTAGCGTCACAAACCCCGCCACAATCATCAGGTTGTAACCTGAAAGCACAACAATGTGGACAATACCACTGTCGCGAAATACCGCCTCGAGCTCTTCACCGAGTGACTGCTTGATCCCTAGGAGGAGCCCCACCGCTAAACTCTGTTCCGGCTCACGGATCAGCTTGCCGAGGGCTGCTACAAAAAATGCTTTGAGTGAATAAAGTCCCGATGCCACAGGATTTTCGACTTCACGAGCCAGCCACGTAATTGTTGGATACCGTACTTGATACTCTACACCACGAGCCAGAAGGTACCCAGGGTAGTCAAACGCACGGCCAAGGTCAGTAGCAAACGCCTCGGGCCTTATGAGCGTCCCTACGACTTTGATACGGTCACCGTAGTTCGCTTCGGTCTCATAACGATCAGTGATTACCAATAAGACATCTTCACCACTTTCTACATACAAATGTCGCGACCGCTCTCGTACTTCCGGCTCTCGGACGACGACCCCCTCGAGCTCAACTACTTTACCCACCGCGGTCTCCAAAACTGAATGACCCACACTACTCCACGCATACTCAATACGAAGGAGGCCGAGCGTAGCAAACATACCGGCCAATAAAAGACCAACATGGATTGAAGTACTCGGTGTGCGACGAGCATGAAGCGCCAGGGCGGTGAGGATGATTACTGCCAACACTAGAAGTGACAGCGTCGGACGATACATGGTCCCAATACCAATACCGGTGA
>CALRHO010000002.1 GCA_943359405.1 Candidatus Nomurabacteria bacterium | reverse complement strand
AGCCAAGAATAAGTAAGATTCTGGTTGTAACCACAAGGAGGTCAGTGCCTTTGAACTAGGAGCCAACACAAAAAACGCCCGAAGGCGTTTTTTGTTGCGGCTCCGAGGGTTGAACAGGTTCAGAACCATAGAATGGCTTGTAGCATTACGGGAAATCAAATATGTGCCTGTATTGCAACGCCATTTGAGTAAACAACAAATGCAGGGGGGTGCGAGACTGTATTGTAACTAATCCACTATTTAGTAATGACCTGGGTTGACATGGTATTTTTTTCGAATATATTAGAGATACAAATGTCGGCCCCTCTGCTTATGCAAGGGCCGACTTTCGTTGTTATAATACAAGCAAATGACACCGACTGGTAAAATTCCATACACCAAGCCATTCTTAACGCTTGATCAACAAATTGCGCTTCTTGCCAGTCGAGGGTTGGCAATTCCAGACACTGCGTTTGCAAAGGATTGTCTTAAGAATATTGGCTATTATCGACTAAGCGGTTATTGGTATCCGATGCGTGAAAGCCAGTTGGCTCAAAACCAGGATGGAACAGACGAGTTAATGGTGACTGATACGTTTAGGACAGGTTCGGGGTTTGCACAAATTATCGATATTTACACTTACGACAAACGACTTCGAATTTTACTGATGGACCTACTTGAACGAATTGAGATTGCGATTCGTACCGACATAACACTACAGTTGGGACAATATAGTCCGTGGGCATACAGAGACCCTCAGTATTTTCACCCTAGGTTTGATTCTGACATTCTTCCGAATCACTCTGCCACGCAGTTTGCTGAGTTCTTGAATGACTTTGATACTAAAACAGTACCACGCTCAAAGGCAGAGTTTGTAAAGCATTTTCAGGAGAAGTACTCTGATCCATTGCCAATCTGGGCAGCGGTCGAGCTGTGGGATTTCGGCACCCTGGCCACTATTTTTGAAGGTATGAAAGTGCAAGATAAGATGGCTATCACTAAGCGGTATGGTCTGACTAAGCCAGATCTTTTACCGTCGTGGATTAGATCGTTGGCGTATTTACGCAACTTATGCGCCCATCACTCAAGAGTATGGAATAAGCCTCCTGTCCGTCAGCCTAAACTACCTGAGCAGGGAAAAATACCAGTCCTTGATCATTTGCACGAAGATCGCTACGCCAGCCAACGGCTATACGCTATCATCGCAGTTATGCGTTATTTACAGCAAGTAATTGGACCGCAATCGACCTGGGGTGAAAAACTAATTACCTTGAATGATACTTTTCCTGTAGCCCCTGGTATAGAATTTCGTCACATGGGCTACCCTGAAAATTGGCGAGAATTGGACCTATGGCGAGTAGTATAATCTAATCATAGCTACCTTATTACCATTTCGGTATTACTGCATCTTTGCAATGACAATACGAAAGAGTCTATCAAGCGTGGCAACGATCTTCCGTTTCAGTGATACTTTTACCGCCATGTCCCAAAGCATGCGGGACCCGTCAGATGCACTACCTATCAGTACAATGCCAAAGTTTGGCGATAGTGGCTTGTGTTTTTTGGGTGTAGAGGTCGATGAGGGCACGGGCTGATTCGATGTGGGTGCGTTCGCCTTCGATAGTGTTAACAATTTGCTGCTGTACTTCGAGTGAAGGCACAGGAATCATTATGTTACCCAAGTTGCTTCTGCTTATGCGTTTTCTGCTTGCTCCGGTGCACTGTGCTTCAATCTGCTGTTGGTATGAGTCAGTTAGAGTGTACCCAACAAAGAACGCTGGCAGCAGTGTCTCGGTTCGAGGTCTGAATATTGAACAATCCACTGATGTGATCATGCGCTGACCAATATCTGGAATCACACAAGCACGCCCAACCGGGTCAGGCAGACGTGAAATGAGGATGTCTCCTGGGTAAATTTCAGTACAGTTAAGCTCGTTGAATGTTTGCTCATTAATAAAGCGTGCTTTGCTTGAGTCCTTGTCACGATATATACCTACACCAATATTTCCAGTCTGGACAAGTCGAATACCGGAGTCTGATTGGTCTTTACTTTCAATCCAATTACCATCATTGAAGTAAGATGCAAGCTCACTAAGTGGCGCAGAAGGCCACTCTGGGTCTACAGCTATTGAAGGCTTCCAATTGCCGACGATTTGGCGGGCGCTATCGATAATTTTTTGGTAGCCATCGAGTTCGGTAACGATCTGCTGCTGCACCTCGAGTGGTGGGAGTGGGATTTTTACCGTAGCAAAATTAGTTTTGGAAATCTCCTTGAACGTACCTCCTGACGCCATTGATTCCATCTGTCCTACGCAATTTGTTAGCGCATATGCAACAAATTCTGGCAGAGCGACTTCAGGCTTAGGTAAGATATTTTTAAAGCCTTGGTTGGTTGCCATCGGCGCAGAAGCTATTGCGATCCTGCCGATAGTAGCTCTTGAAGATACTAGAACTGTACCTGCTGGCAGAATTTTAGCAGATGAGTTTTTAAGTCCGTCAGGGGTAATTTTGCGTTCAGTGCTTAAGACGTGAGCAACTGTCTTTGGGATATCTACGAGAGTTGCCCAGTTTATTTCACCGCCCCAGTATGCTTCTTTTTTTGAATCAGGCGTTCCTCCAGACTCGATCTCAAAGACGTCACCAAGTGCTACTAGTGGCCACTCTGATGGGGTGTTTAGTATTCCTTTTATATAGCGTGCTACAGACAAGTTGTAGTCACCAGTTTCTGCAACTTTTGCTCGTGGGACCCACTGTGCGATTGTGGTTTCCTGCTTCTCACCATTACGCCATGCCTCAATAACCTTCAGTGCTTCAGGCAAGTCATTTTTGTTGATGGGCCGACGCTGAGCACCGAGGTCGTAGCCGTCATTCTCGATCTTCACAAACAACAGTTCGTCCACCTCTTTGGCACGAGCGTTATCAAACAACAGGATACTGGTCTTTACACCAGCGTAGGGATTGAACACGCCACTCGGCAAACTCACTACTGCATACAGCCCATCTTCAACAAGGTTCTTGCGTAGCTGCTTGGTCGCAGTGTCTGATTTGAAAATAATACCCTCTGGCACAATGATACCAGCGCGACCTTTTGGCCGTAGGTGGTTCATTATGTAGTCCACAAAGAGTACTTCGGCTTGTTTTGAGTTAACGCTGAATCGATTGTGGGTCTTCACTCCGCCTCGGGCTGTCATGAAGGGAGGGTTTGCCAAGATGACGTCGTACTTGTCGTTCCAGCGCTCTTCACTGGTGAGAGTGTTGTATGCAAATATTTGTGGATTGCGGAATTGATGAAGATACATATTTACCTTCGACAATTTCACCATCTCAGGTGAGACGTCATAACCCTCAAAATTATTAAATAGACGCTTTCTTTGTTCTGGGGTGATTGGGATTTCTTTCTTTTCGGGATCGTCTTTACCATCGTGCTGTTCAAGAATGTGTTTGTAGGCACTGATGAGGAAGCCAGCAGTACCGCAGGCCGGGTCGAGCACCTTGTCGTCTTTAGTTGGATTCACTATATCCACCACGAAATCGATGATGTGGCGGGGAGTGCGAAACATTCCAGCGTCTCCCTGGCTCCCCATTATTGAGAGCAGATATTCGTACGCGTTACCCAACTCTTCTGAGTGCTTGTAATCAAAATAGCTGATCTCTTTCAGGAAAAGATCAAGTACTTCTGGGCTATTGTACGGTAAAAATGCAGCGCGGAAGATATCACGAAATAACTCTGGGAGCTGCTTTGCTGTTGAGAATTTTGATAACGCGTCACGATACAGGTTCATTCTCTCCTGACTACCTACACGCTCACTCATCAACCGGGACCAGGAATAATTCTCAAGGTCACCTACAAAGAATGTTGGGTCACCTCCAGCTTTAATTGCCGAATGGTCCATATCGTCCATGAACTTGTAGATGAGGGCATTGGTGATTTGTTCAATCTGCGACGTTGGTACAGGAACAACCCCAACAAGGATGTCGCGGGCATTATCGATATGACGTTTTGTTTCAGTGCTAAGCATATCGATCAAAGATTAGTGAGGTGATAGGCGTAGTCGTGGATGTAGCGAGGAACGATTTCACGATAACCATTGAGGCGTTGGTATTCACTAAAGTCGAATGAGCCCGTGAAGTCGAGCTTGGCTGGTTGATTCTCTTTGATAATTTGGCGGACTTCAGGGTCGGTGATGTAGGCCTTGAAGAAGTTCTTAGCTGGCCAGTAGTGCTCTTGGTCGATTGGATACACGGCCATGAATTTTTCCCACTCTGCTTCGAGGAGATCGTCTTTCATTTCAAACTCTTCTTTCTCACCAAACGCATACTGTAAAAACTCACGAACAGAAATACGACGGTCAATGCCGAAAATTTTGCGAATGGTGCCGAGATTGAGGAAGTGCTTTGGCTTATCAAAGATGTGAGTCTTGGCGTATTCTTCTGCACCATGGGTATCGCCGTTATTCCAAAGAGCGGTAAGAGTTTCATCTTCGAGGATGTCTTCTTGGACCGCTTGCTTGAAGCCTTCGCGATCAATTCGCATGCCTTCAGCGCCGATGTGTGTTTCTGCTACGCTGGCAATATCGTCTGCAGTGGCTAAATCAATGGGACCGCCAAACACCTTGCGACCTTCTTCATCAACGAATTCACCTTGACCCGCTGTACCTGGTTCGGCGGTGTCAGTCGCTTTTGTGATGCGTGGCAGTTTGATTTTCTCGTCGTATGGATATTCGTTCTCAAAGTATTCGCATGAAGCAAAGTAGTCGAAGAACTTGAAGCGTTCTTTGTCGATAGCGATTGTCTCGTTTGCTTCGTAGTCCTTGTATTCAAAACGATGCTTGCGGGTACCGCGACCTTTAATCTGTACGAAGTCGGCTGGACTAAAGACGGGACGCATCAGAGCGATATTGAGGAGATCCTGACAGTCGTAGCCAGTAGTCATCATCCCGACGGTAACTGCAATGCGGGTTTTGCTGGTGTCATAGCCCTCTGGTTGCTTCGAGACGCCACCAAGACGATTGTTGGCGAAGTTAATAGTCATTTGCTGGGCGTCTGATACATGGGAGGTCACCTGTGTAGCAAAATCGGCTTCAGCGTAGAGTTGTGGCCATTTTTCGAGCGCGAGCTTGTTGAGGATATTTGTGACCCGTGCAGCGTGTTTTTGGGACACACAGAAGACAATGGTTTTACCAAAGAGCGGGACCCCGAGCTTGGTCGCGATTGGGTCATAGAAGCCATTATCGAGCAACGCCTTACACATGGCGATATTGGTCTCGTCGTTGAAGAACTTACGCTCAAAGTGACGCGCTTTAAATACTTCATCAACTGCATCACCATCTTCAGTTGTAGTGTGGACAGCGTAACCTTCTTTGGAGAGGAGTTCGGTGGTGATATCGGTCCGTGCATCAACGAGGGTGGGCTGGATGAGGAAGCCGTCTTGAGATCCCTTGAGGAGATCATAGGTAAACGTGGGCTTGCCTGGTTCACAACCAAAGGTCTTGTATGTATCAAGGAGTAACCGACGTTCGTATTCACGTTGGGTGTCGGCATCATTTGCTTCGACACCCTTGAGGTAATTCTTTGGGGTAGCTGTGAGGCCAAGCTTGTAGCCAACAAAGTATTCAAATACCGCTCGACTGTTACCTCCAATTGAACGATGGGCTTCGTCTGAGATTACCAGTTCAAAATCAGTTGGTGAAAATTCCTTCTTAAACCTATCACCAGCCATGAACGTTTGAATGGTGGAGACAACTACTGAAGCGTTGCGCCATGAATCGCGATGCTCTTTGTATATGACACTACGGAAGTCCTTGCCGAGATACTGTACGAAAGCTTTCTGTGTTTGGTCTTCAAGCTCAAGGCGGTCTACCAAGAACAATACACGCTTGGCATTACCTGACTTCAAAAATAGTTTAATGACAGCAGCTGAGGTGAGAGTCTTCCCGGTCCCCGTAGCCATTTCGAACAAGAAACGCTTTTTACCTTCACGGGCAGCGTCTTGGAGTGCTTTGATGGCTTGGACTTGGTATGGGCGGAGTTGCTTGAGATTGTGCTGGCGGAGGAAGTCAGGTCGAGTGGTTGAATCATTAAATGCAGGGTCTTTGGCAAACTCGGGCATTTGTGAAGCGACGATGTAGTTCTCGTCTACTAGCGTTGTAGCAAGTTCTTCTGGGTTCGGGATATATGTTTCAAACTGTGTGAGTGAGACTTGTGTTGGGAAGCGGAGCATTGTTTCCGGGACCCCGTGCTTGGTATCCCAGAAATAGTGGAGGTTACCGTTGGAGAGGATAACAAAACGCGCACCAATCGTACGAGCATAACTACGGGCTTGTTCCTTGGCTGAGAGCGGATCAATTGCTTCACGCTTTGCTTCCACTACTACTAGCGGGCGTCCATCAGTATCAAGGAGGAGGAAGTCGATAGCACCACTGCGCTTGTCGTGTGTTTCGGCAAACTCAAAATCACTGCCAAGAGTTTCAAATTTTACTCCCGCTTCTAGTTGTACGTTTGCTTTACCCTCTGGGGTGTCTTCGAATCGCCATCCGGCATCCTCAAGCAATTTGTTAATTTTAATCCTCGCACTCGCTTCCTTGCCTGACATAAGAATAGCCTAGCATTTTAGGGCTATTTTTACCATTATCAGCCTGTTATAACACCATAGAGCAAGCAATCTATGTATCGCGGTAAATGGGGACAGGTACAATATTTTCGTTACTCTTGTGTTGTAGTTTGATCGAAAATTACATGCAAAAGAAAACACCAGACATGTATATCTGGTGTTTTCTGCTTGCTCCGCTGGGTAGAGGATGTTCGAACCATTCGTTAATTCTTTTCGTCAACGTACTAAATCACTCGTATTTTCGAAAAGTTCTTTCCTTCCAGTTTTGGTATGTTCACATTTTCCCAATTAAACTCCGTTTTTTCTAGTTGAGATGGAGTTAGAATCGTTTCAATCAAACTGTTATTCCGGCGCTGTAGCGCTCCGACTCCAACCCAAAACTTTGCAATAGAGGTTTTTGTGCTGCCAATTGGGATAACATTTGGCTCAAAAAAAACAGTAAAAGCAGTTATGTTTTGGCTTGTGTACGCAGGTCGTAAGCGATTTTGTTTTTCCTGTAAACAATAATAGGCATTATGCATCAGATCAACCTTCTCTTTCCAGAGAGGGTCTCTGGCTTGTTCGGGTGTCACTCGGACATTCATTTCAATGGATCGAATCGCTGTCTCCGATAGTGGCTGCGGGTCAACTGATCGTTGCCGCTGTAGATTTTCCATTTCCAGAGCTAGTCCAGTATTAAAAGCTTCTTCATTTTCATATTGCGACCGCTCCAAAAAGACTTCAAAGTTTATTCCTGTAGGCAACCATGGTTCTATAAAAGTAAGCAGTTGGGCAAAACTTTCTTGATAGGTATCCAGGTCTGTTTGGGGGATGTTGTTCATTCTACTGATGACCACCTCGTCGACCCAGAACGTAAAACGCACTCCGGGGGAGTAGAGGGCGCAAATCGGTTTGAGCCATTTCGCTATATACATAATTGTAAAAAGCTCTGCCCAATCTGTCTCCGGGGTTTCCTCGAGTCGCCAAAGTTTATATCCACCGAACGGCCACGATATTGTTATAGGCTCATTGGTGGTGACGTTTTTCTCTATTGCGGTTTTAATTATCAACTGATTTCTTTCAGGAATAGACTACTTTCTAAATTTTTTGGACATGAGTAACAAGAAAATGGCTTCGACCATTTCTTGGTTGTTAGTGGGTATGTTCTTCACTGACCCCGATTCTTTCAGTGAATTAAGCTGCGAAACTATATACTCTTGTGCGTTCATAAGTGAGATACGGGTAGGAATTGAACCTACGTCTCCTGTCTTGCGGACAGTTGCCTGAAACCGTCTCGGCGACCGTATCGTAGAGATTTTAGCACGAAATAATAAGGTTCGAATCTTGTCTGCGGGTACTGAAAAAGACCTATATAAAATGGGTCTTTTTCATTTGCTCCGCTGGGTAGAGGATGTTCGAACTGTTTGTGTTATATAAAAGAAAAGCCGCCTCCCGTTACGAGACGAAAAGCTAAGCTCTCCTCTCGCCGGATGGGCGGCACTTATTCCCGAGCGGCCATAGCCTCGGGAGCGTTCTTGTATCTCCTCCAGAGCACGACGATGAGGAGCATGATCAAGAAGAAGAGCGGGTTCAGGATCATGAGCGGAACCAGTCCCGCTGCAAAGGCGTAGCAGCCCCAGAACACGCTTGATGCCATGTACACGAGAATCAGCTTGATCTCGAGCGTCCCCGCGGTCTTCTCACGCCAGATTTGCCAGGCCTGTGTGCCGAAGGCATACAGGGTGCCAATCGAGAAAGCGAGATAGAACCCGTCCATCCACGAAGGTATCGCGATCATGGCGATGACCATGAGGAAGAAGGCGCCCGTGATCGCTGTTTCTTGGCGCGTGTAGCCACGGAACGTCATGATGCCCCACATGATTGGAAGGTGGAGAAGAAAGACGACCCCTGCTGAGATCACGATAGTGGCGCTCTTCGTCGCCATGCCGTAAGGGATGCTTGCGGCCATGAAAGCAGTTGTGTAGCCGAACATGTACGAGGAAAGTGTCTCAGCGGCACGTTCGTGCCAGATTTTCTTTATCTGCGCGAGGATGCCCCAGGACTCCCAGAGCAGGACGACCATGGCGCCGATGGCGCCTGCGGTGAGCATGTTCGGGCCAAAGCCCTGATACTCAACCGTATTCTTGATGATGTCGAGCATTGCTGCCCTCCGTTGGTTTGGGTGACGGTCTGATTAGAACGGTACACTAAAAAGTAGATAATGTCAATTTTTGCTCCCGCCACTCTCAAACCCCAACTGCAATAATACCTAAGAGTCTAGCAAACCCAGTCTCTGGTGTCTGCCAATTCAGTGCCTCCCGTGGTCGCTGGTTTAGTTCGCTCTGCACGCGCTTTAGTTCTGCCTTTGATACCAGGTTAAAGTCATAAATGGGGACAGGTACAATATTTTCGTTATTCTTGTGTTGTAGTTTGATCGAAAATTACATGCAAAAGAAAACACCAGACATGTATATCTGGTGTTTTCTGCTTGCTCCCCCGGTAGGATTCGAACCTACGGCCAACTCGTTAACAGCGAGCTGCTCTACCGCTGAGCTACAGGGGAATATGTGCGTGGCATTGTACCGGAATATGGGGGGATTTCAACCCGGCAAGATGGCAAGGGCGGGGAGAGGGTCTGGTGACCTGGCTTTTTGCCCCGGGACAAACTCAAGGGGAAACCCTGGGACTCCCCCCTCCAGGTCCCCCTTACGTTGCTGGTGATAATCTTCTACCCGATCCTTCCGTAACCGCGTATACTAATAGCATTGGTTGTTGAACTACCATGAATGTTGTATTTGAAGAAGACAATCTGGCTCGGCCACGTTTGCCGAGCAGGCAAAAAATAGGACCAGTTGCCTCACTGGTGATTAAGTTGTCCGGTGGAAGAATCAAACAGGAGGCGACGATTGCGAAGGTGTTACTCGGTATCTCTGTTTTGGCACTACTCGCAACTTTAGTGGTGATTCGTAGTTATGTGATTCCACCAGCGCCGGAGCCAATTTTGTCACCCTATGATGGATAATCGCTCCACCCGAGGCTTCACCCTGATTGAACTTCTGGTGGTTATTTCTATTATTGGCCTTTTTTCTTCGGTGGCACTTGCTAGTTTTTCAGAGGCGAGGCTTACCGCCCAGTACACGAAGGCTCGGTTGGATATTAAAACCTTAGCCAATTTGGTTGACATGGCTAAGGGAAACGGTAATCGCACCCTGTATCAAGTTACCGGTAGCTATTGTTCTGAGTGCGCGTGTCGCTCTCCTGGCTTTGCGCTGCCTATCACGGTAAGTCTGCATACGCTGCCGAATACTCATCCTTGTTTTACCTCGTATTACAGCTTGGTTTCGTTACTCAATAACAATACTGGCGGACTTTATGCAATGAGAACGCCACCCCTTGATCCATGGGGGGTACCGTATCTGATTAATGAAAATGAGGGAGAAATATTAGGGGATGGTAGTGGTCCTTGTGCGTACGACAACATCACATCTGCGGGACCAAATGGACTCTATTACGACACTGATGATGTTACCTACAATATTCCCAGTTTACGGTGTCCGAATCCAATCACGCACCATGTCAACACGAACTGGTATTAAGGATAGGTAGGCATGGTTGTCATGGTGCGCGGGGCAGCGGCGGGAGTTTTGTAACCATGCTCCCAAACCCGTAGCCTGCGCTGGGGGAACTCGTGGGATTTACCCCAGGGTTCCCCTTGGAATGAGGGTGGCCTTGCGTCTTAGAATCAATTTTTTGTGTTGTAGTATGGGTGAAATCATAGGGGGCGTGTATAGTGGTGAAAGTGTTGGCGGCGGGCGACGTACAATAGAGAGTGTTAGTCAGTAATCACATGTCTTTTGTATGCTCGCCCTCTACTACAAACCCAGTTGTCCCTTCTGTCGCCGCGTCCTGGCTGTCATCGACCGGCTTGAACTCGAAGTTGACCTTCGTGACATCAGTACCAGTAGTGAGTACGACCACGACCTTATTGCCCGTGGTGGCAAGCGCCAAGTACCGTACTTGGTCGATGAGGCGCAGGGTGTGGAGATGTATGAATCAGATGACATTGTCGCCCACCTCCAAAAACACTACAGTAGTGCACCGGCAGCCGTGGTGGCGCGACCCCGTGTTCATGTGGGGGGTTCAACCTGCCTCTCGTGTGAGGGCTAAATGGTACCGGCTCTAGTCGGGAGCGCCACCTACGACCTTGTCCTGTCCTGTCGTGGGTGGTACTGGAATGAGAGGTGATAGTTTAACTCCTACCCAAGAACCGCGGTTGTACTACAATAGATGTGAGGGTTAGTCGTCTAAAAAGTCTGCTATGTTTCCAACAATCACGTTTAAGCACACGCACACCGACGAGGCTCGTCATTTGGAGGATATCGTTACCCATAAGTTTACTGCGCTCGAGAAATACATCGGCGATGAGAGCGATGTGCGCTGCGAGGTCGAGTTTGCAAAGGAAGCGGCCAACCAGTCAGGAGCAATTTATCGCGTAGAGGGCAATGTGTGGGTGGCCGGTAAACTTTTTCGAGCCGAGGCACGGGAAGATACGTTTGAGAAGGCGATTGATAGTGTCCGTGACGACCTTGATGCTGAAATGAAAAAAGCGCACGACAAGCACCTCGACGCCGTGCGTGATGGTGCGCGGGTAGCCAAAGAAATGTTGCGTGGGGAGTAAGTATGAGTGAGTATCTGCGAAGGATACTGGGTCCGGCAATGACACCGGAAGCAAAACAGTCATTATTTAATGAACGGTATCCAGCGTATGCTCCGAACCGAAAGGATGTGGTGACTATGGAGAATATGGCTGAGGTGTTACCGGCACTGGCTGCCGTGTACACTCCCGAGCAGCTTTCAGCAGTACAGCAAGAGCAACTACAAACTATCACCCCGCACATGAGTATGTACCGTGAGGAGCAATTGCTGAATTTCCTTAATCTTCAATTAGCGAAAATACCTGGTGACGCACCGGATGAGGCTGAACCGGACGTTGCTGAAGCACGGGTTTACATTACTGCCGCCGTGGCGCTGTTGACTATAAAGAAAACTGAATAAACAAGTTTTGGGTACGAAAGAACACCAGACCGCGATGTCTGGTGTTCTTTAGTGTCGGGCGTGAAGATAATCAGTAAATGACTGTTCTCGCTTTCCTTCCGGTACAACGCGGGTAGGAGTGAAGACGCCGTCTAAGAGTACAGCGTCCTTTATTTTTACCCGAAGGCCGTTATGAACAAAGAACGTTTCAGGCCAGCCGTCGAAGGCGCGGACTTTACGGAGGTATTCGTGCGCAATCTGACCGGTAGGTAGGTGGTGGGGATCGAGTACAAGCTCACTCATCGCTTTTGAGATTTTGGTACAAAATGTAGCGGCATCGTGGTCTTGCTCGCGCGGGACGATGGTGCCAGCGAGAAAGCCGGGAATGGTGGTGGTAAGGAGGCGGCCGCCTTGTTTGGCCAAGCGTTCGTCGAGTGTGCGCCCCGGTACGGGCCACTCGGCGGGAGATATGGTGGCGGGTTCCTGGGAAAGTACCGGTCCGTGGTCCATCTCTGCGTCCATAAGCATGATAGTCACACCCGTCGTGCGTTCGTCAGACAAAATGGCACTGCGTATGGGGCTCGCACCACGGAACTTAGGGAGCAGGGAGGGGTGTACGTTGAGGGTGCCGTGCTCGGGGATATCAAGGAGCCACTGCGGAATGAGTTTGCCGTAGGCGGCGACGATGAAAATGTCGTAGGTACCGTCACTCAGCTCTGGCACGGCCGCTGGGTCTTTGAGACTTGTCGGTTGGATGACGGGAATATGATTCTCCAGAGCCCACTCCTTAACTGGTGGCGGGGTGAGAGTCTGCTTGCGGCCAATGGGTGCGTCGGGATTAGTTACGACCAGCGCCGGCAGGTAGCCAGAGGTCTGTAGTTCCTCAAGGACGGTGCGGGCAATCTCGGGGGTGCCAAAAAACGCAAAACGTAAAGACATGAAAGAGGGTTACGTCGCGTCGGCTTCACGTTTGGTTTTTGTTGGAGAATTGTCCTTATGCCACACCTCATCGGCGCGGTCGGTAAAGAGGATACCGTCGAGATGATCGTATTCGTGCTGCATGATTTGCGCTAAGAGGCCACCGGCACCGCGAGTGAACTTCTTACCGTGCTCATCGAGCGCTTCGAGGGTGACGTTGGTGTGACGACGTACTACACCGTAGTAGTCGGGGACCGAGAGGCAGCCTTCACCGACGACGTGGGTCTTTTTTGAGACCTTGGTAAAGCGGGGGTTGATTGCCACGATGGTGGGGAGACGGTCGGACTCCTCACTTTTTTTGCGTGGGCTTTGGTCTTCAATCAGAAAGACCCGCTTACCCACGCCAATTTGTGGTGCGGCTATGGCGACCGCAGTATAACCGTCGACTTGGTAGGTCTTGATAGCAGTTCGGAGGTCTTTGAGGATTTTGGTGACCGTACCATCGGAAAATTCCTCCGGGGTGATCTCCTCGGCGATGGTATGGAGGGCGGGGTGGTTTTCAGGAACGAGTTTGGCCATAGGTGGGAGCATTGTATGGGGTATTTAGGTAATTGAAAAGAGGCCGGTGCGTACGCACCGGCCTGTTGTGCAGGGGAAGTCACTTATAGGAACATTAGGGCGGTCGTCCCGTCTCCAAACACCTGTTGGACTGGAACGTACTGTCCATCCGGGGCTCTGTGTCGTAGGATGACCGACCGCCCTAGGATGCTTGCAGCGATCCGGGCAGAATACGAATCTCCCTTGCGTATTGTGTACGTGTAACTAAAGAGTTTGTACAACGCTTCTGCAGTATACGTACACTGCTCCCCTTGGTCTTCGAACACCACGAGTTTTGTGTCTCCATCAAAGAAGACTTTTTCGGCCCCCGCGAGTCGTGCTTTCGTGCGCATCTGTTCTTCCGCATCGCCACGGTCTTTTCTGGCGTGTGACTTTGTCACGGTATGTCTCCTGTACTTGGGTTTGGGTTGCGTCTGGTGAGTAAAATACCGTGAATCTGGTTACTGTCAAACAATCCGGTCAGGATTAATTTCAATTTTTATGTAGGGAGGCAGGGCGCGCAGGCGGGCAAGCAGGTCGGGGTCGCGTGCGTCTTTGGGCGCAAGGCGCAGGAGGGCGTGGCGAGTGGCCTTTTCTGGGGTGGAGCAGGGGTCATTGTAGCACTGGACCTTATGAGTACCAGCGGCTACCTTAATTATCTCATCAACAGTTTTGATGGTGGTGGTTGGTCCTTGCCATGAGCACAGGATGAGGGTGGAGAAAGGAGGGTAGCGGAGTTCTTCACGGAGTTTAATTTCATCATCGTAAAAGCGCTCGAGCGCTCCACGGCTCGCATAGAGAAGGAGGTTGTCTTCCTCAGTGCGTGTCTGTACAAGTACTTCGCGGCGTGAGACCTCGCGCAAGTGGAGGAGAAACTGAAATAGCCACTCATCAGCTCGCCAGGTCGGGATGCTGCGCGCGGCGTCGAGGGAGACAATCGCACTCATGCCTACCCCGGGAGTGAGGTATGGTACTGCCATCGCGGTACCAACGAGAATCGCACCCTTCTCGGCGTAGAATCGGTCAATGATTTTGGCGGCTGCCTTTGGAGTCGTGGCGGTGGTGGTATCAAAGAGAAAAACGGGGGTCTTAGGGAAGTGTTCTTTTGCGTCATCAAACACTTGCTGAATACCGATTCCACGTTCACGCAGACGCCAACCACCACACTGACTGCAGACATCGGCCGCAGGGACGCGCTTGCCGGAGGTGGAGGAAACAAACCACCGTTTTTCGTGATGGTCGCGGTAGGTGCGCAGGAGTGAATACGGAGCACGGGAGTCGGGGCAGCGGAAGATAAACCCACAATCCTGACAGGCTACTACCGGTGAGAGCCCACGACGCGCGCCGTAGAGGAAGATGTGGTCGCGGCTCTCGAGCGCGGTCTTGATGTGGATCTCAAGTTCCCGTGAGAGAAGGGAAAAAGGGGTTTCGGGTGTAGGTTTATCTCGGTGCTTGATAACCGTAAGTGTGGCGGGGAAGGCGATGCGCTTGCCACCTTCGCCGAGGGTGCCGGAGCGCTCTTCTCGCCGGGCAACTTCATCCTCCGTGCGCGGTGCACTATCGCCCATGATAAGGGATCGCCCCCCGGCTCGGGCAAAGTATTGCAGTGCGAGGCGGTGATCGAGGTAGGGCCTGGTGCGGGTGCGGTATAGGGGGTCAGCCGCATTTTCAACGATGATAGAGAGAAGATCAGCTCGCTCGAGGTACGCGTAGGCAGGGGTGGTAATGATGAGTTTGGTACTCGTTGTATCGGCGATGGCCTTGAAAGCCTTGTCGAGTTCGCGCTTCCCACTCTGTGGGGAGAGGGTGACCACGCGTTCGGCGATACCGCTACTGAGTGTCGGTGTGAGTCGCTCTACGGCGACGCTTGTGGGTGCGACGAGGAGTACAGAGCCACGGTGGGCAAAGACACTGCGAATGTGGCTCTTGTACGCAGTGAGGCGTTCGTCACGGCGAGCGGTGAGAATGAGAGGTGTACTGTCTTCGCTATGCACGAGGCTCCCTGCAAACGGATACTCACGCTCGCCACTACGTACCTCAGGCGGGAGGAGGTGGTAGAGGATGCTGCCGAGAGTGGCCGGATAATGGGTGGCCAGCGTGGCGGCAGTGTCGTGGAGCGATGGTGGGAGGACGGCGACGTTATCTTGTTCGGGGAGTTTACGCAAACTGAAGTGTGCGATTTTGAGGGTTGATTTCACGCTCGAAACTGAGCCGACTTCGGTCACGATCGCGGAGTAGCTTTTTCCCCGCACAGGCACGCGCACAATACTGCCAATTTGGTAGGCGGTGGGGGAGAAGTACGTCAGTGATTCCACCGTCGTGGCGCGCATGAGGGGGATGACGTGGACGACATACATGGGAGCGTATTGTAGCAGATTTTGCTTATTTTTTAGGCGTTGATTTAGTTTGATTTGTATCGACCTGTAAAAAATACTACGAACTCCGCTGCTTCGAGGACTGGCCGAGGGGAGTTCAAGGATGTTTAAAACTCATCGAGGTATGAGATGTGGGCGCCGAGGGACGAGAGACGGGCGACGAGGTTTTCGTAGCCGCGGTTGATGGAGTAGATGTTGCGCAAGACCGATCGCCCCTGAGCACCCAGCATAGCGATGAGAAGAATAGTGGCAGGGCGGAGTGCGGGTGGGCAAATGAGTTCGGCGGCGCGTAGGGGCGTGGGGCCATTGATGAAGATGCGGTGCGGGTCAGCCAGTACGGTGTCAGCACCAAGTTTGTCCAGTTCAGTGAAGTAGATAGCGCGCTTTTCGTACATCCAGTCGTGGATGAGCGTTTGGCCTTTGGCTTGGGTCGCAATCACGGCAAAGAACGGTAGATTGTCGGCATTGAGGCCGGGGTACGGGCGGGGATGTACTTTTTCTGGCGGGGCGATGAGGTCGCGCGCTGGCTGGGGTTTAAATTTGATATCAACGAGTTTAGTCCGGCCATTGTGTGAGAGGTACGGTGCGCCGATAGTAAAACGCAGTCCCATTTTTTCGAGGGTGAGGAGCTCTAACTCGAGAAACTCAATCGGACAGCGGGTGATGGTGATGGCGGAGTTGGTCACGACGGCAGCCGCGATGAAGAACATGCTGTCGGTTGGGTCTTCCGAGAGTGTGTATTCGAGGTCGGTGTTGATGTTTGCGACCCCGGTGACCGTAAGGGTGGTAGTACCGATGCCCTCAATCTGCACGCCACAGGCAAGGAGAAACGCACACACTTCTTGCACCATGTAGTTGGCACTGGCGTACTTGATAACGGTGGTGCCGGGGGTACGTGCCGCAGCAAACAGGGCGTTTTCGGTAACCGTGTCGCCAGACTCGTAGAGGATGACTTCGCGCGGGCGTCTGGGCGCGCATGTCACTTTAAAGCTCAGGGCAGTTGTTTCGATGTGGACACCGAAGTGCTCAAGGGCGAAGAAGTGTGGTTGCACCGTACGGCTGCCGAGTTTGCAGCCACCGGATTGTGGTAGTGAGAAGCTGGGTAGGTGGTGCATGAGAGCACCAATAAACATCACAATACTGCGGGTTTTGCGGGCAGCTTCGGTATCAATGCTCCCGAGTTTGAAGGTTTTGGGTGGAGTAATCACGACGTCACTGCCGTGCCACTCTACCTTCACACCGATAGAGGTGAGGACTTCGATGAGGCGGTGTACTTCTTCGATGCGGGGCATGCGGCGCAGGGTAGTGGTGCCGCGGTTAAGGAGTGACGCGCACAAGAGCCCGACGGCACCATTTTTGCTCGTGTTGGTTTCGATGGTACCGGAAAGATGATAGCCTCCGTCGAGGGCAACGTTCACCGTACCAGGAGAGAGGGTGATAAGGTTTTTGCCGAGCGCTTGGCTAATGCGGCGGAGCATGTCGGTGGAGACATTTTGTTTGCCAGCTTCCATGCGAGCGATGGCACTTTGAGTAGTCTTCAGTTTTTTAGCGAGAGCGGCTTGGGTAATGCCGGCCGCTTCGCGGACATCAGCAATTTTTGATCCTAACGATTGCATACGCAAAGTACTATAGCATATATGCTATAGAGCGCAGGATTGGTATCGGGGAGAAAAGAGCGGTACTATAGGGGCTCACATGTTTTCTCGCTTTACGCCCAAAATTGGTATTGACCTGGGTACAACCAGTGTCCTTGTTTATGTGCCTGGACAGGGGATTGTACTCAATGAGCCGTCGGTGGTGGTCGTTAGTAATGACAATAAGGTTTTGGCTGTCGGCGCAGAGGCCAAGCGCATGATTGGTCGTACGCCGGATACGCTCCGTGCCTTCCGTCCGATGAAGGACGGCGTGATTGCTGACTACCGGGTGACTGAGGCGATGCTGCGCTACTTCCTTGGGCGAGTGGTTGGTCGCTTTTCGCTCTTGCGCCCCGATGTCATGGTGTCAGTACCAGCCGGGGTGACCTCGACCGAGCGACGGGCGGTGGTGGAGGCGACGCTTAAGGCTGGTGCGCGTAACGCCTACGTGGTGAAAGAGCCCATTTTGGCTGCTATCGGTGCTGGGGTGCCTATTTACGAGCCGCAAGGTCATATGATTGTCGATATGGGTGGTGGTACAACTGACGTGGCGGTGATTTCACTCGGAGGCATTGTGGCGTCCAATTCAGTGAAGTGTGCCGGTAATCGCATTGACGCAGCGATTATTGATTACATCAAGAAAACCCGGAATCTTTCAATTGGTGAGAAAACGGCTGAGGAGATTAAGATTACCGTTGGTTCGGCACTGCCAGTGGAGGAGGAGCTTAGTATGGAGATCAAGGGACGTGACGTGATATCGGGTCTGCCCCGCACCACCGAAGTGCGTACCAACGAGATTGTCCGCGCCATTAGCAAAGAGCTGCGGGAGATGGTGAAGGCTATCAAGGACGTATTTTTGGAAACGCCTCCGGAACTGGCGGCTGATATCATTGACGGTGGCATTATTATGACCGGTGGCACCTCGCAGCTACGAAACTTCACCGAACTGATTCGTCGGCGAACGGGGGTAAAAGCACAACTGGCTGACCAGGCGCTGTTTTGTGTGGTGAAGGGGACGGGCGTGGCGCTACAGCATCTTGATACCTACAAACGCGCCATCTTGGCAAAGAGATAGCACGACCCGCAAAATCACCTAATCTGCTTTGTACGCCGGTCGCTCGCAGCGTCATCGTACACAACGTACGTATCCGCTGCTAACTCGGGCTTTTCGCGCATAGCAGGCAATTTTCCGGGTCTTCTGAGGTACGGATTTCTATTTTTGTCAGTGCCATTCCCTTATACTCTTTGTCTGAAATGATTTTAGAAGAGGTTTTCGGATTGAGGTCTAGTTTCATCTTTGCGAGAACTGGAGCGGAACGGAGGGGTGTGGCGATCCAGGGGTTTGTCAAAAATACTCTGGATTGCTTCGCTTCGCTCTCAAAGGTGGTTAAAAAGTCTAAGCGGGGACAGCGATGTCAGTGCGTGGTGGTAGCACGGTAGTATTGGTGTATGGCCGAAGGGGTGCCCCGTCAGTTTGCGACTCCTGAAGAGGAGATTGAGTATTTACGAGCACGTATCGCACAGCGCGAGCGCGAGCTTTCGCTGCGCTCGCCAGAAGTAGACCCAGCAACAGTGGAGCTGCTCGGCAAGCAGACGTTACAAGAGTATTCGCAATTTACCCCCAAGGTAATTCTTGAAAGTAAACACCGATTAGAAGGGTCGGCGCTCATGACGGCCGTTTCAAACGTGGAGATGGCCCCTGATAAAGCCGAGGAACTGGTTGCCCTTGCGCTTGATAAGGGAGTACGTAATGCGCTCTCGGTCTTGGAAAAACTGGACGATGCCTACCTCGTGGACGAAGTACACCGTCGCCTCATCGAAAAAATTCGGGGTGGTGCCGTAATGGCCGATACGAAAGAAGGGCAGGAGCCGTGGCACCTACTCCACATGACGCTGTACGAGGTGACCCTACCAGAACTGAAGGGATCGCAAGATAAGTCCTATCAATTAGCAGAACTCGTCGGCATGATGGAGCAACTCTTTGCGGGCCTGCGTACGATTGGTTCGGCTCTACAGCACAATCACTTCACGTTTGAAATTGCCGTGGCTGACAATAGTGATGACATTGTCTTTTATGCCGCCATTCCTAATCAGTTTACGACCCTCTTTGAAAAGCAAGTATTAGGACTGTTCCCGCATGCTGTCATTTCAATCCAGCCACACGACTACAACATTTTTGTACCACAGGGTCACCATGCCGTGGTAGATTTGGCACTTAAAAAACACCCCTTGTACCCACTACGAACCCATGAAGGCTTTCTGTCCGATCCATTTACGGTAATTCTAAATGCCTTCTCCAAAATTGAGCGCGATGGTGGTGGTGCAGCCATTCAGTTTGTGTTTCGGCACCCGCAGACTGACTATCGTAAGACCTACGAGGGTATCATCAAGGAGGTGGGTAAGGGCATGAAGCCGGGGGAGGCAATTTCGCGCAGTACCAGTCTTGGCGCGTTTACGGCCGGCATTAGTGACTTCCTGTTCTCGGGTGATAAGAAAAAAGACAACGAAAAACCCAAGGAGGTTGATCAGGAAGCGCTTGAGGTATTTGGTCGTAAGATTAAGGCGCAAATCATCGAGGCCAATATTCGCATTGCGGTCTCGGCCAAGGAAGCGAGACGAGCTCAAGATGTTTTGACCGAGCTGGTCGCGACGTTCAATCAGTTTGCGCTGGTGGAGGGAAATCAGTTTGTAGAGCGGCGCCACCACGGCGCGGCGCTCGCACGTGCTCAGAAAGCTTTTGCTTTTCGGGAATTTAGTGCTGCTTCGGCGCTCCCGCTTTCGCTTACTGAGGTGGCGACCCTCGTGCACTTCCCGGGTAACGGCATTATCGGCACTCCCCAATTTAAGCAAGTGCTGTCAGCCACGGCACCGGCACCAACCGACATGCCAACCTCGGGTACTGTCATTGGTGATAATCGCCACCGTGGTATCGATCGACCAATCTACATGTCGGAGCTCGACCGCATGCGCCACCTCTACATCATCGGGCAGACCGGTACAGGCAAGTCGAAGTTTATGACCAACACCATTATCCAGGATATTCAGCAGGGCAATGGCGTGTGCATGATTGACCCACATGGTACTGACATCGAGGAGGTCTTGGGTGCCATTCCACCGGAACGCTATGAAGATATTATCTACTTTGATCCGTCGCGCACCGAGCGGGTGATTGGGCTCAATATGCTCGAGTATGATCCAGAAAAACCCGAGCAGAAGACCTTTGTGGTCAATGAGCTATTCTCGATTTTCCAAAAACTCTATGGGGGTAACCCAGAGAGTATGGGGCCGATGTTTGAGCAGTATTTCCGGAACGCCACGCTGCTCGTGATGGAAGACCCCGAGAGTGGTAATACGCTGATGGACATTAGTCGTGTGATGGCCGATGCCAAGTATCGTCGCTACAAACTCGAGAAGGCTAAAAATCCGGTGGTGGTGCAGTTTTGGCGTGAGATTGCAACTAAGGCGGGTGGGGAAGCGTCACTTGAAAACATTGTCCCGTACATTGTGTCGAAGTTTGATGTCTTTACCGCCAACGATTACATGCGACCAATTATTGGTCAGCAGCAGTCATCGTTTAACTTTCGGAAGGTGATGGATGAGCGTAAGATCCTGCTTGTTAATCTTTCGAAAGGCCGCCTCGGAGAAATTAACGCCAATCTCATCGGCATGATTATCGTCGGCAAAATTCTCATGGCCGCACTGTCACGGGTCGATGATCCAACCAAGAGTTTTCCGCCGTTTTACTTACATATCGATGAGTTCCAAAACGTCTCTACGCCAGCGATTGCCTCGATACTCTCCGAAGCCCGCAAGTACAAACTCAGTCTCACGGTCGTGCACCAGTTTATCGCCCAGCTCGATGAACAAATCCGAGATGCGGTATTCGGAAACGTCGGTTCGCTCGTGGCGTTTCGGGTTGGTTCGGAGGATGCGCAGTTTTTGGAGCAGCAGTTTGCACCAGTGTTTACCGCCAAGGATATTATGAATACCCCAAACTTTAATGCCTTAGTCCGGATTTTGGCCAATGGGATTCCGACCAAGCCCTTTAGTGTCGCGATGCGACCACCGATTACCTCGGACCCGGCACTGGTGCAGCAGCTGATTGACTCTAGTCTCTCGCGCTATGGCCGGCCTCGGGCGGAGATTGAGGCCGAAATTAGCGCTCGCTACGTGCGGGAAACTCCGCCACCCCCACCGCTTTCGGGTGGTATGCTGTAATGAAAGCCTATGTCAGGTGAATCATCATCACGTCCCGGATCGAGAGTGTTCGAGACCCAAGAGCAACCAGATGGTTCTTATACGATACCTGGCACACCGCTACCATACGAACGATTACACCCACAGTCCCCGGAACAGGTAGCCGCTGAAGCTGCCGCGGACTTTAAAGGATACTATGATGATTTCAATCATCGCGTGGAGGCGTTTAGCCAACGTCTAGAAGAGCGTGGTATCCATG
This sequence comes from Candidatus Nomurabacteria bacterium, assembly GCA_943359405.1. Taxonomy (GTDB): domain Bacteria; phylum Patescibacteriota; class Minisyncoccia; order Phycocordibacterales; family UBA918; genus OLB19. Next base: position 8,991 of record CALRHO010000002.1, on the reverse strand, counting down.
ATTATCAGACCGTTGATACTTTTTTGGGGAAGCAGATTTCTGCGGCTATAGAGAAGGTTGGTGGTTTGGTTGATGAGTACAACTCGTTTACACACGCCTTTGATGCTGATAAGGCAGAAAAATTCCCTCATTTAGTCACAAGCATTGCGGACGCTATTAAACAGTTCACGACACTCACGGAGAAGATGGAGACTTTGTTGGGGGTGGTAGAGCACGAACCAGTAGCTGAAACAGAACTGAATAGAGAAAACATTAGAAATATTGACGCCAAGCGCGCGTGGTTAAGTGAACGCTGGCGCGACGTAGAGCAATTTGAAGCCTACAAAAAAACATCGTTTGGCGGCAATAATCTTGAGGCGGTATTCCCTGACTTGTACCGAGAGCTCGTGGGTAAAACAGAAACGTATACGCGCTCCATTACCAGTGCAGCGGGCATGTTTGCGGACCCTGCACTGCCAACGGAGCTTCTACTCGGTCGTGTGTTGGAAGTGCAAAAGCAGCGCGCTACTATTTTGGGTATTATTGAGGAGTTTGAAAGAGTGCGTAGTCAAGGTTTCGTGCCTGGACAAAAAGCAGAACCAGTAGCCGAAATCGACCCCCTCGCAGCGAATGCCCCCATAACTCCTAAACCTTTTGCACTCAAAACCGGTGAGGCTGGGGTGCTGCTTGGTGAAGCGCGACGGCTTCTAGATGATCTGAGTGGGAAGCGGGCTTTGAATCTTGAACACGCGCATCTATTTCGTAATCAAGCCAAGGAAGCCTGGCGGAACGCGAAGCCTGTCTTCGACCAGGCAGAAGCTGCGTATCAGCGCGAGTTTGCGGCGCGGGAAGCGATACGGGCTGCCAAGACATTTGGTAAAGACAAAGTTGATGATACCGCCTTGCGGGCGGCTGCTGCAAAACGCGATGAAGCGCGCGCCGTTTACCAGCGAGCACTGTCGGCATCAAATACCTTTCGCGAGCAAGAACTTGCATTTCGCCAACAGACATTACCAGGAGAACTGGCTGCCGCCAGAGCAACGCGCGACACTGCAGTAGCTGCGGTGACAGAGCGACTGCGAACCGCTAACCCGGAGCTTTCTATTGAGGCCCTGAGTCAGGCGTTGGGTAAAGACGCTACCTATAGGGCAGCAATAGAGAAATTGGCGCAATTGGAGAGTGCGACTAAAGAAGTGGAGCATCGTGACCGTCTTCGTGCTGGGTATGAAAAGGCGGTTATTCGTGCTCGGGCACAGAAGGCAGATGGGACACTTGAAGGTACTAAGAAATTAGAAACGGTAACGTTTGAGCCACTAGCTGGCCGGATGCAGGCAGCGGTGCGTCGCGGTCTCATCGATAGGTCACTAGAGGCTGAACAAAAAGCCACCCGCGATGCGATTAAGGCTAATCCAGGAGTTTTATCCCGGGCCCAGGCAATGATGATTGAAAAAGTAACGTCGGCATTGAAAACTCCTGAGGGGAAATGGAATAAAAAACGGGTGGCCCTCGTAGGAGCCCTAGCAGTGGGTGGCCTCAGTGGTCTGGTAATCACAACACCGGCACTTTTGGCTTCTGTGCCGGTCGGCTTCCTCACCAGGTATGGTACCAAGTGGGGTGTCAACCGCCTGGGCCGTGCCGTGTCATTGGATCGCAAGGAGGCTGCACTCCAAGCTGAAAAAGCCCAAGCTACGCGCGATATCTTTTCGGGTGATGTGTCGTCTATGGCTCGGTCGCAGCGCGATCTCCAGACATCAATAGATACCGCGACCAAGCGGTGGCGTCGCGGAAGCGAAGGCTTAGGAGCAATCGCCGGTATTGTGGCGGGTGCGGGGACCACGTATGGGCTTCAGAACGCTTTTCCTGAAACCTTTGCCGGACGTGTAGCCAACGCAGCGGTGCAACCAGAGCCACCAGTATCACCATATGCGACACCATCACAACCAGAGCCACCACCTCCAGCACCGCCATCAGAAGTGCGTGTAAATGTTACTCTCCCTACAGAGGACCAGGTCGCACTTCGGGAGCTCAATAGACGTATTGATGAACTCGGTAGCGGTTTACGAACCGAGGCGCCACCACCACCCGCAGTTGCACCTGAGGCAACACCTGGGCGCGAGGTTGTCGTGCTGCGCGGTAACGTGCTATCGCGCTTGCTCCATGAGCAGATGGTGGACGCACAAGCCCAAGCCCAGGGCGGACAACCAGTACCTGCCGCTGAACGCCAACGCCTGGCGCGCCTTATGTACGAGCGGTTTCCAGAGATGCGTGGAGCTGAGGGGATTCGTGCTACCACGCCTGTCGAGCGCTGGGCACTGTCTCCAGAACAGTGGCGTGAGGTGGGGGTAGCAAGTGGCGACCCAAACTTCATCCGGCCAGGTGAAAAAATTAATATGCAACGGTTGCTTGAGGTGATTTCTCCTCGTCCCATTGCAGAAGCAGCACCTGGGCCGGTGCTAACACCTCCACCTCCTCCTCCACCACCCCCGCCACCGGTGCCTGAAATACCTCCCCCACCACCGAATCCAGTTCGCGTTCCTCCGGTACCGCCCTCTGACCCCGTTACTGGTCGATTGAATATCGTTAGCAGCGACCGGACGGGGGAAACGCCGGTACTTGTTAGCACTGATGCCGTAGTACGAGATCGCGTGGTGGAGGTTGGGCGCGCCGATTTCGATGATTCTGGCTTTGCTGCCTTTGTTGAGCGAGTATTTGGTTCGCGCGAGGAATTTGTACGTCAGCAGGGGGCACTGCTCTCCGAGATAAATCCTCAACAAGGTTTTTTGGATGGTTTGCTCAGTGTCAGGGTGAATAATGAGCTGCCTTTTAACGAAGCCCAGCCGAATCTTACCCTAGAGGCTTTTTTGGCAGACCTTCGAACACCAGCAGAGGTTGCCGCGTCGCTTCGTGCGGGTAGTCCGCCAATAAATGTAAACCCGGATAGTATTGCAAGGTGGCGTGAGGCAATACCCCAGCTCGTTGATCTTCTTCAGGAAGGAGGGTCTGTGGTTGATCGTCAGGAAACCACTATTTCCGAACTCATCAACGCCGCCACGGCTAATCGTATCTCTCTCTAGCAACACCGAATTAGTAAACTTTGTATAACTATGTCAGTACCAGAACCAGAAATCACCAATGACGCAGTAGCGGAGGGCTTGGTGCTCACCGGGATTGGTGCGTTACCGGAGACGGAGCAAGAGGACGAGCTGTCCAGAATTGGCGCCCTCATCATTGAACGAGCGTTTACCAAATTTCTTGGAGAAGTGGAAGCTACCGAGCAGGCTGCGCTCGAAGCCTTCGTGCGTGACTATGCCGAGGCTGATGATTTTATTGAGCACTTGATGGAAGCCTATCCCGCCTTTGCCACCATGCTTGACCACGAGTTGCGCGCGTACCGGGCTACGTTGGAGCAGGTGTTTATTGCGCCGTGATGATCTTTCCCACAGTGGTGGGGAACTGCCGGTGTGCGCATGATGCTATGATGATGATGTTATGTCGCCGGCGGGTTCTTTGGGTAGTTCTACCTTCGATCTCAATTCACAGAGTGGGGTTATGGCCGTGCTTGTGGCGGTGCGACAAAGCGCGCTTTCGCCTGCCCAAAAAAATGAACTGCGCGACTTGGTATTTCTCTATAGCAATGGCGGTGGTGACGTGACCGTCCGTCGTGCACTCGAACAAAAAATTGCAACGTTTGGCCTTATTCCGGTACCACTCACGCCCCTGGCGAAGGCGGCACCACCTGTCACTGCAACACCAGCCCCAGTGCGCCCGTATGGAAATACGCGTCCATCACCGCAGTTTGCACCAGTTACTACAAGTACTACGCTACCCGTGTCAGTACCGGCAGTACCAGTAGCGATGCCGGTATCACCACCACCAGCTACTCCCGTGGAGGCTGCCGTACCAGTAGTAGCTGCCGCACCAGAACCAGAACCAGTGCCGTCACCGGTGGTGCCAGAGATCGTTGTGCCAGCAGCTCCCGCTCCAGCCCCAGTGCCAGGAGTGTCGACGTCACCAGTTGATGCTGCACTCGTGCGTATTCGTGATATAAAAGCGGCGGTTAATCAAAAAGTTGGGAATCCAGTTAACCTGGTGGATATCGATAACGCCGTGGGACGCGAGTACATGGTTGCTATCCTCGAGGCGATGAAGCGAGTCGCGGGGAATACCCCCGGTGACCTCGGTACTGCGATGGATCGTCTGGAAGCGGCCTATCGCGCAGTGGAGACCGCGATTGCTACCCACAGCCCTACTGTCGCCGCCACGCCAGCACCGGTCGAGGCCCTGGCTGCCGCTCCAGCGCCGACAGTTTCAGACACTGCTATGCCCGCACCGGTTTTGCCCGCTGCACCGACACCAGCATCCGTTCCGCCTTCACCACCAGCTCCCCCAGCACCCCCAGCACCCCCAGCACCCACGGTGACACCAGAACCGCCGCGCTTTGCCGCCATGGCTGCCGAACCAGGTGTACCGACCGCACTGACTGGTTTTCGCGCTACTTCACTCGCGGAGGATCCCGTTGCGCTGCGTACGCCGCAGGATCTACCTGACTCCGCATCACTAGCGACCAGTAGTGTGTCGGGAGACCCACTCTTTACTAAGGAGGTTGACGTTGGTCTTGAGCAACTCCTCTTTGAGTGGGTAATTTTCAAGAAGAGTGGTCTCTTTGGTACTGGTCCTCGTGGACGCGAACATCCTTTGTTTAAGATTCTAGCTCCGCTCGCTATTCCACATATTCTGGCCGGTCGGTACGAGGGCGCGACCCCTGAAATTCGTCAAAGCATTACCGACTACATGAATGGCTGGCGCTATGAACAGGGGATTATTTACGAGCAAGACGAAACCTTTGAGCGGTACCTAAGGCGCGTCATTCACCACATCATTGATTTGCAAAAGCGTCGTCGCCAGGCATAATCTCCATCGTATGGCAGCCGCGGCTTCACACCAAGCATTGCATTATGCCGCTTCCTCGCCAGTAGCGCGCGCTCAAATCATTGACCGTCTCCACGAGACGGGGGCTGTGACGCTGTTTCAGACCGAGGCGTGGGGTATCGAGCAGAGTCGCGCGCTGGCTGATGAAGCGTATCGTACCGACCACGCTGGTCGTTTGCGTCATCTGGTCCTCGTTGCTACGGCAATGACGGCAGAAGCGCAGAATGCACTCCTGAAGATACTCGAAGAGCCACCGTCTGGGGTATGTTTTCACTGTATTTTTTCTCCAGGGATGGCGCTCTTGGCGACGGTGCGCTCACGCTTGGTCACCGTAGTTTTGCCGACTGAGACAGCTGATACAGCGTTTTATGATGCCCTTACACGACTTCCACTGTACGAGCAGTTGTCCGAGGTAGAGGCGCGCGTAAAAGAGAAAGACACGGCTTGGATAGAGGGAGTGAGGCGGGGAGGGCTCTCTCGCCTAGCGGCGCGTGTGAGTGAGTTGCCGGCAGACACATCTGTCCGTCTCTGCAGTAGCCTTCAGCGCCTGGGAACGCGCGGTGCTGCTAATAAAATGCTCCTTGAAGATATCGTACTCACCATAGCCACCGTTCTCAAAAACCGTTAGAATAGTTATATCACCTTTAATTTATCTTTATGGATACCGTACCGGCACGTTTAACAGAGATTCAGCAGTGGTTAGAAAAGGAGTTTGCAGCTATTCGTACCGGTCGCGCGACGCCGGCGCTTCTTGATGGGGTGCGGGTTGAGGCCTATGGCAGCATGATGCCGCTAAATCAGGTCGGTTCGGTGGGAGTTGAAGATGCGCGCACGATTCGGATTGCGCCGTGGGACACGACAATGATTGCAGCCATCGAGCGGTCACTGCGCGAGGCTGACCTGGGTGTCTCGGTCATGACTGACTCGGCTGGAGTGCGGGTGGTCTTTCCCGAGCTCACTGGCGAGCGCCGACAACAGCTAAAGAAGTTGGCTAAAGGTAAACTCGAGGAAGCCCGTATTGCCGTGCGCGGGGCTCGCGACGATGCTCAAAAGGACATCGAGCGTCAGTTTAAGGACGGTGATATGAGTGAAGACGATAAGTTTGCTGCCAAGGAGCGCCTCCAAAAACTTATTGACGATGCTAACCGCACCCTTGAGACGCTCTTTGTTAAAAAGGATAGCGAACTCGACAACTAGTACCACATCCCATGATTACCACCGTGCTTTTGTTCTTAGCGGTTTTGTTTGTTTTGGTGTTGGTACACGAATGGGGTCACTACATCACGGCCAAGAAAACCGGCATGCGGGTAGATGAGTTTGGTATCGGTTTCCCCCCGCGGCTGTTTGGAGTGAAGCGTGGTGAAACCGAGTATACGCTCAATGCACTCCCTTTGGGTGGCTTTGTGCGGATCTACGGTGAGTCGCTGGTACATGACGAGGCTGAAGAACATGATCCTGATAAAGCGCGGGCGCTGTGGGCGCGACCAAAGTGGGCGCAGGCACTGGTGCTCGTAGCGGGGGTGGTCATGAACGTGCTGCTGGCGTTTGTGCTCTACACGGCAGTCTTTATGATTGGCGTACCGACGCCGATCTTGGAGTCTGAGGCACGTTCGGGTGCAGAACTCTACATCGCGAGTGTGGTGCCAGAGAGCCCGCTTGCGGGTGTCGTGATGCCGGGCTCAGTCGTTACGGCTGTGGTGGCGCAAGATGGCAGCGTGCTTACCGATCTTACCCCCAGTGCGTTTAGTGCGTTTGTGGGTACGTATGGCGCCAAACCGTTGTTGCTTTCCATTCGCGAGGGTGGGGAAGAGCGAGAGGTGTCCGTAACACCACAGACAGGTCTCATTACCGATGCACCTGAGCGGCCAGCCGTGGGTGTAGCCTTGTCACTGGTCATTATCGAGCGACAAGGTTTGCTTACGGCCCTGGGAAGTGCTGGTCGAGCAACTGTCGAGGGTCTGAGTGCCATCGTGGTCGGGATTGGTGCGCTACTTGGCGGTGCTGTTACCGGAACTGCAGACCTCTCGCAGGTGGCGGGTCCGGTGGGGATAGCTGGGATGGTAGGGGACGCTGCGGCGTTTGGGATGACGGCGCTCCTCTCTTTTGTGGCGATTATCTCGCTCAATCTTGCGGTGGTGAATATGCTCCCGTTTCCTGCGCTTGACGGTGGTCGCCTCCTCCTGCTTCTTGGTGAGGTGGTGTTTCGTCGGCCGGTTAGTGCGCTCTGGACCTACCGACTCAATGCCGCAGGCTTTATATTGCTCATGATTTTCATGGTGATTGTTACATACAATGACATTCTCCGGTTGTTTTAGTTGCTGGTTAAGTGCTTTTGCTATATAAAAGCAACGAATGGTTCAAGAGGAGTGGTCTGATGTGGGAAATTAATTTGCTCCGACGTTTCCTCGTCGGGTGGGTAATCATTGGTGTTGGTCTGCTGACTGCGTGGCAAGCGTACACCCACTGGGACGGTCACCCTTCGCAGCTGCTGATGGCAGGCATCGGGTTGTTGTTCGGGTTTGGAGTGTCGGGATTTGTCACCTGGTTCTTCACCCGAACGCGCGACTGAAACCGCACCGTTTCGCGGACGCCCCCGACTGTTCGGGGGCGTTTTCTTTGACGTGGCCAATGTTTTACCGCTACAATGACCACGTCTAATTAATTACCATGCGCCAATCACAACTATTTACGAAGACCCGCCGCGAGGCGCCGGCTGACGAGGTATCGAAAAACGCCCAGCTGCTCATTCGAGCCGGGTATATCCATAAAGAAATGGCAGGTGTCTATGCGTATTTGCCCCTCGGATTACTCGTGGTTGAAAAAATCAAACAGATAGTGCGTGAGGAAATGAACGCAATTGCTAGTCAGGAACTAATCATGACGGCACTGCAGCGTAAGGAGTTATGGGAGCGGACCGATCGTTGGAATGATGAAATAGTTGATGTCTGGTTTAAGTCTGAACTTAAAGCCGGTGGTGAGGTGGGGTTTGGTTGGAGCCATGAAGAGCCAATTGGTGAAATGCTAAAAGGCCATCTGACAAGTTACAAAGATTTACCGATTTCGGTATATCAGTTTCAGACCAAACTACGCAACGAGATGCGGGCAAAGAGCGGTATCATGCGTGGTCGGGAATTTGTCATGAAGGACATGTACTCCTTTGCAGCCGACGAAGCGTCACATCTGGCGTACTACGAAGCAACGAAGCCGGCATACATGAACGTGTTTAAGCGTGTTGGGGTCGGCGACGATACCTTCATCACCTTTGCTGCAGGTGGAGCCTTTACCAAATTTAGCCACGAGTTTCAGACTGTATGCGAGGCTGGAGAGGATGTGGTTTATGTTAATCGCGCCAAAGGAATCGCCATTAATGAAGAGGTACTGAACGAGGAGACGCTAGCATCACTGGGTGTCACTAAAGATGAACTGGAGATGCTAAAGACGGCTGAAGTAGGCAACATCTTTAACTTCGGCCAGCAAAAGGCTGAAGACCTTGGTCTTACATACAAAAATGAAGCCGGAGACAGTGTTGCACCATTTATGGGCTCGTATGGTATTGGGGTGACACGTCTTATGGGTGTGCTCGTAGAGAAATTTGCCGATGAGAAAGGCATTATCTGGCCAGCGTCAGTAGCGCCGTTTATGGTACATCTGGTTGGTCTCAATCTTGAAGATGAGGTTATTCGTGACTGGGTTGACGGCGTGTACCAAAACCTTCGGGCTCGGGGTGTGTCAGTACTCTATGATGACCGTGACCTGCGTCCGGGTGAGAAGTTTGCCGACAGCGACCTCATGGGTATGCCCTATCGGGTAGTGGCGAGTCGCAAGGGTAAGGAGGCAGGTACCTTTGAAGTGGTGACGCGCGCAACTGGCGCGGTGCGTCATCTGACCGAGGATGAACTGTACAACGATTTTGATGCCGACCCCGATACGTAGTAAGATACGAAAACACCCATGAGCGCGCTTTCAAAATACCTCAATAACCTCCTCGCGCTCGTCTCTACCGATATGGCGATTGACCTCGGTACGGCCAATACTTTAGTGTATGTGAAAGGTAAAGGCATTGTCCTTAATGAACCTACCATT
>CALRHO010000001.1 GCA_943359405.1 Candidatus Nomurabacteria bacterium | reverse complement strand
CGTTGTGGGGACTATCGACAACTTCTTGGGGCCATATCTCATGAGCCGCGGCAGTAATTTACATCCCTTTATGACTCTAATTTCTGCACTCGGTGGTGTTGCATTGTTTGGGCCGATTGGTTTCATTATTGGCCCAGTAATAATGGTGCTCTTCATGGTGCTGCTTGAGATTTATCATCAGTACATACTTAACGAACGTTCCCTTGACGATAATAGTCGTTCCATCAAACACCATGCTTGACCGGACACACCTCGAGCGAGTTTTAAAAATTAATGGAGTTTCTCCGACGGCAGCTGACGAAGAAATTCGTGCCGTCCTTCTGTCTGCTCGCTACCGTGATGACGAAGTAAGTATGGCACTCTTGGTCTTGCGTGAAAATGTCGATACAAAAGGCACTCGCGTCGATAGCTTGCAAAAAATCATGCGGAGCGATCAAATGCTTTCCGCAAAAGAAATTTCTAGTTTGCTTGGTATCGAGGTTTCGGTGCCTGCGATTGGTCGACCGAAAGAGCAACCTGCACCCGCGAGTGTTTTGATCGGACAACGCCTAGCAATAGCAATTCTCTCACTACTCATTGCGCTCATTGGTATTGGCTTAGCGATGTATGTAGAGGAGTTTGGTGTTTTTCATGCATCGGCGGCGATCACGCCGTATGAGTGGTAGGCTGGTTGTCTGGTGGCAGCTCACGGCGGTGAGTTTGCTCGCCGTGCTGGTGGTGGCTTTGCATCTCAGTGTGGGGCTACCAGCGACCGATCATTCCCCCTCCAGTGGCAGTGGCATCGTATCAGTGCCACACGCGAGCACCTCAAGTGATGCGATCGAGCAGATACAGGCTGAGTACATGTATGATCGTGTGTGGTTTACGGGCGACGTCATGCTTTCACGACAAGTTGGTCAATTTGCAGAGGAACGAGGTGCTGATTATCCGTGGCGACGGGTGGAATCACTCTTTGGGGCACGAGATGCCGTAGTTATCAACTTCGAAGCCTGTCTTTCAAACCGGGCAGCATTTGATTGGAATAATTCGATGAAATTCCCGGTAGCTCCAGCACTGCTCCCCGCCATTGTTCAGAGTGGCATCACCCATGCCTCGCTCGCCAACAACCACAGTTTTGACTGCGGTATTGATGACTTTGCATTTACCAAATCACAGCTTGCAAGCGCTGGCGTGTCACCATTTGGACACCCGCTTGCGGTGACAGATTTGAGTGTGTCAACCACGACCGTTGGCAACTATACGGTTGGTATAGTTGCCCTTCATACACTCTATGAAAATCCCGATTATGATGAACTCTCGGCAGTGATTTCGAGACTCAAGGCAGCGACCGATTATCAAGTTGCATACATACACTGGGGTGTTGAATATGAACTGTCCTCGCATGAGTCTCAGCAGGTACTGGCGCAGCAGTTAGCGTCTCACGGTATTGATCTCATCGTTGGTCATCATCCCCACGTGGTTCAAGAAATTGCGCAGGTGGGTGACACCGTGGTTTTTTACTCACTAGGGAACTTCATCTTTGATCAGTACTTTTCACCGGAGGTTCAAGAGGGTTTGGTGGTCGTCCTCGAACCGGTAACAGGTCTCCAGGCACGGCTTGTACCTGTCAGTAGTGTGTCGGCACGAACCCAACCAGCACCACTGCACGGTGAGGAGCGTGAACAGTTTTTGCAGCTGCTGGCAGCGCGGAGTGACCCAACCTTACAGACGGCAATTATAAACGCCACCATACCGTTAGCTTACGACCTTGCAACTTCTACAAAACCGCGTATCATTGCGCCATAAAAAACACACTATGGTAAGACTTAGTACGTTTGAAATGATCGGACTGGCAGCGAGCGTTATCGTGATGGCGTTGGCATTGTATCTTTTGCGGGTTGAAACTACGGTTTTGGGAGTGGCCGAGCAAACGGTCCAATCAGCCGCAGTTGTTGACGCGGTAGTGGTGGATTCATCCCTTGTCACGAGTGAGCAAGCTCGAGTGCGAGCACTCTATGAGGCTTCAAATCAAAAGCAGGGCACGCTTGAAAAGATGGTTATTGAAGATATCAAAGTTGGTTCTGGGTCTGCGACTGTAGAGCTAGGTGATACAGTAGTGGTTCACTACACAGGTCGACTTCAAACGGGTGAAGAGTTTGATAACTCTCGCGCTCGAGGGGAGTCTTTTACATTCACGGTTGGCGAGGGTCGGGTAATTCCGGGCTGGGATCAGGGTATAGTAGGAATGAAGGAGGGTGGTCAGCGAATTCTGGTTATCCCTTCAGATTTAGCCTACGGCGACCGTCAGGTCGGTCCGATTCCAGCCAATTCAGCACTCGTGTTTTCAATTGAGCTTTTGGAGATTAACTAATGGAAGTTCGACCAATAACATTTGAGGTGATTAAGCGACAGCCCGGGTCACTCGCCCGGGCTGGTGTGATTCATACCCCCCACGGAGATATAGAAACGCCAGCCTTTGTGGCGGTCGGCACTCGGGGAACGGTAAAGTCACTCAAGCCCGAGGATTTGGAACGGCATGTGGGTTTGCAACTCATAATCTCAAATACCTACCATCTCTTTTTGCAACCTGGGCATGAGGTGGTACAGGCGGCGGGTGGTATCCACCGTTTCGCTAATTGGCGGTTTCCCACTATGACTGACTCAGGAGGCTTCCAGGTCTTCTCACTCGGAGCGGCTTTTGGAAAAGGAGTCACGAAGTTCGCGAAAGGAGACGTAGAAGTCCAGTCATCGTACCAAGGGCTTAATGTTTACAGTCAAGCGCTTGCTAGCGAGCATGGCAAACTTTGTATCGTGGACGAGGACGGAGTGACGTTTACATCCCACATAGATGGCTCAATGCATCGCTTTACCGCTGAGCGTTCGATTGAAATCCAGCACGCCATTGGTGCCGATATCATTGTTGCATTTGACGAGTGTACGAGCCCCACCGCTGATTATGCCTACCAAAGAGAGGCTATGGAACGCACCCATCGTTGGGCCAAGCGCAGTATACTGGCACATAAGCAGAACTATGATGCCCAACGCCGACAAGGGTTGTATGGCGTTGTTCAAGGGGGTCGCTACCCAGATCTGCGAACAGAGAGTGCGAGGACATTGGCCGCAATGGATTTTGATGGATTCGGTATTGGTGGAAGTTTTAGTAAGGCTGACCTGGGTGCGGCACTTCAGGTTGTAAATGAGAACCTACCAGAAGATAAACCCAGACACCTGCTCGGTATCGGAGAACCTGAAGATATTAGTGAGGGGGTACGGCTTGGCTGTGATACGTTTGACTGCGTAGCACCCACTCGTCTTGCACGCACGGGGACCATATACGTACAAACAAATGATGGGCCAAAAAAAATAAGCCTCAAAGGGGAACGGTATAAGTACGACCTGTCACCTCTGGATGAAACGCAAGTCTGTGAGATTAGTAAAACTACCACCAAGGCCTACCTCTCGCACTTATTCCGAAGCCACGAAATGCTCGCTGCTCATCTGGCCTCGATCCATAACTTACATTTTATCGTCTCGTATACCAAGCGTCTTCGGGAGTCAATTTTGTCTCGAGATAGTCAGTAAACTTGTACAGACAACCCTGTCTTGAGGTGGCGTCTCTTTTCACTCTCAGCTATACTCGCACTACATGGGATTTCAAATTTCAACAGAAAAAACTCCAGCCGGAGATCAACCCAATGCCATCAAAGCGCTTGTGGCCGGGGTTGAGACTGGTCATGTCCACCAAACGCTTTTGGGTGTAACCGGCTCGGGCAAGACGTTTACCGCCGCAAATGTCATTCAGGCTATTCAGAAACCGACACTGGTCATAGCTCATAACAAAACCCTGGCTGCCCAACTCGCACAGGAATACCGAGATTTTTTTCCTCATAATGCGGTCCACTATTTTGTCTCATACTACGATTACTACCAGCCGGAGGCCTACATGCCAACCAGTGACACCTATATTGAAAAGGAGGCAATGATTAATGAGGAAATTGACCGCCTGCGCCATGCCTCAACTCAGGCTTTGCTAACGCGAAGTGACGTTATTATTGTGGCATCAGTCTCATGCATTTACGGACTCGGTTCGCCAGCCGAATATCAAAAGGTCCATCGAAAAATCGAGCGCGGCTATCGCACATCTCGCACCGACATGTTACGCGTGTTAGTCGACCTTTACTTTGAGCGTACACCAGCGGATCTCACTCCAGGAAAATTTCGGGCAGTCGGTAACACGATAGAAATAATGCCTATCAACGAACGGATAATTTACCGTCTCGGTTTTAGTGGTGACTCGGTGTCGGCAATCACCCGCATAGATGCGGTTACCCGTGCAATTGTTGATGAGCCAGACGTTTTCTTCCTCTTTCCGGCTAAGCACTTTGTGACACCTGAAGATGAGCGCAAAGTAGCAATTTCTGATATCCAACTAGAACTCGAATTGCAACTAGCGCACTTCAAGCGTGAGGGTAAACTGCTTGAAAGTGAACGTCTGCGCCGTCGCACTGAGCATGACCTAGCGCTTATTCGTGAGGTTGGCTATTGTAACGGTATCGAAAACTACTCACGACATTTTGATCGCCGCCGACCTGGCGAAGCGCCATACACGCTCCTTTCGTACTTTCCACACCAGTCCGATGGCACGCCAGATTTTCTGACGGTGATTGATGAATCTCACGTTACGATTCCACAGGTGGGTGGCATGTACGCTGGTGATCGATCACGAAAAGAAACGTTGATAGAGCATGGATTTCGACTACCAAGCGCGCTGGATAACAGACCACTCAATTTTGTCGAGTTCGAAGAGCGTGTTGGTCAACGTATTTACACATCGGCTACACCAGGGAAGTACGAGTATGCACAGGCTGAGCGTACTCAGGTACCTATGGTCGAACAAATTATTCGCCCCACAGGACTCATTGATCCTCTGATTGACCTTCGACCCGTGACTGAAAAGGGTGAGTACCCCGGACAAATCAAGGATTTCATTGAGGAAGCAGTGCGGGTTATTGGCGGCGGAGCGCGGGTGCTGACAACTACCTTAACCAAGAAGATGGCAGAAGATCTTGCCGAATTCCTGTCGTTACGGGGTATCAAAACAAAGTATATTCATAGCGATGTGGATACCCTCGAGCGTATCGAAATACTTACTGATTTTCGTAAGGGTATCTTTGATTGCCTTGTGGGCGTTAACCTACTCCGTGAAGGGCTTGATCTACCAGAGGTTGAACTCGTTGCTATTCTCGATGCCGATAAGGAAGGTTTTCTGCGTAGCCCCACGGCACTCATTCAGACGATTGGCCGGGCCGCGCGCAATGTGCGGGGTAGAGTAATTCTCTATGCCGACGAAATGACCGCTGCGCTGACCTATGCGATAGGCGAGACCAATCGCCGCCGTGCGCTACAGCTAGCGTACAATGACGCCCATGGAATCACGCCTCAAACGATCGCAAAGGAGATTAGATCAATAGCCGATCAGCTACGCACCGAACACGATGAAACGGTCGACACCTTACTCAAAGTCGATATGGCGCTGTTTAAAGAAAATCCTAAGCAAGTCCTCACCGACAAGCGCCAGCAGATGGCTGATGCAGTTGCTCTGCTGGATTTTGAAACCGCAGCGATTCTGCGCGACGAGATAAAGGTACTTGAAGCCTCACTCGGCGGCGTAAAAGGGAAGGGTAAACGTACTCAAAGGAGGTCTTAGTACTTATCGACAGCAGCGAGTCCTTCAACTGAGATCCGTTCGCTATACTGGTACCAATGGCATCACCGCCAGTTGGTCCGCAACCGCGTCGGCGAGTTGCTGTGAGCGTGAAGAAAACCACGAAGCCAGGAGTGGCTCGGCGGGGTCTTTTGTCGTCAAAAGAGTTGGTACAACCAGCAAAAAAATCCACTACCACTCGGAAGGCGGTGACTTCTCGTGGTACCAAATTGAACGAGGCTAACCACACTGGGCGTACTACCCGTCTGAATCTGGCAGCACCATCGGGGAGGATTTCCGTGAGTACTATCCCGGAACCAGTCAGTAATAAAAGCTCGGACGTAACGTCTGACCGCACACGGGCAAGCCACGTGCGTGCTACTCGCACCAAGACCGTCACAACCACAGTGGATCAAGCTCATGAAGCGGTGGTAATGCCAAGTGGTGCCAGTGCACGCCTCCTATCTAAAGCCACGGCCCTACGAGAATGGTACCAAGGGCGCTTTCCCCATAAGGTTGGGGTAGTGTGTACGGTGGCAGGACTCCTGTTTACGACACTGGGTGGACTTAGTCTTATTCCCTTTGTGAATGCTGTGTATCCAGACTGGCAGAGCTTCCAAACTGTTCTTAACTGTCAGGCAGGACATTGTGCGCAAGAAGCAACGGCCGGAACGTCGTCGGGTCGCAACGGGTCTTCGGAATCGAAGGAGAAGGACAAGGACGATGATGATGATGATGACCACAAAGAGACAAAATCTGAGCGAGTACCGTCCCCAGCTCTGTCTTTTTTGACTAAACCACCAGCTGTCCTCTCGAGCACATCGTCTTTCATTGTTCGAGCTGAGCATGTGAGTGATTTAGAAGCGGTTGCAGAGTCACGAACTACTGGCCTTGAGTATCCGCTTATGCTCGTAGGTCAGCCAGCCGGACCCGACCATACATTTGTTATTGACGCGGCCCAGCTTTCGGAAGGCGAATATGATATTCGTGTGCGCGCTGTTGCGTCGCGCGACGCTAAGGTAGTGCTCATGACTGGCCCTCGGTTTCGCCTAAAGCCAGTCCTGAGTCCCAAACCTGCAGATAACCAGTCGACCACACAGGCTCCAACAGCTGATGTCGGTACGACAACGCTGAAACAGCCTGAGGTAACAGCTAATCTCCCCGCAGCCGATGGTGAACTGGATACCGACAGCACGTCTGAAGCGGTGCTGCCAGTTTTGGAATCACCGACCACTACACGGTTCTCTGAGCAGCCCTCGCTCTCGTACAGTCGTCCAGCACCCGGAATTATTACGCTTCGGGTGCGCACTACTGCAGCTCAAGCGGTTGAAGTCTTTGCGCAACGACTGAATGCAACCGCGCCTATTTGGCTTGGGTCGGCACGTCGAGTTGAGGATACAGAATGGCTTCTCCGATACGATACAAAAACATTACCGAATGGGACGTATGTGTTGGTGGCCAGTGTAAAGTCACCACGCGGTTCCCAGGATAGCGCCCGGGTACCACTGTTTGTTGAGAATTCCAGAGAGGACCTGTCTGGGACTACTAGTACATCTTCTGAAACTCGGGCGGTAGTAGAGTCCACGAGCGCATTAGAACGAAATGATGATGCTGAGGGGGAATTACCCAACCGGCAAGCGTATGTAGAGACGCTCTCACCGGTTACGAATACTTCCGTTGGTGGGCGTGGTAGCGTCAGTCAGCCACCGGTGCCTGGCCTTGAGGAGACGCAACCTGTCGTAGCGCCGCTGCCACTACCCACCACTCCGGAGACACTTCGACCGGCCATCCGAGCCAGTTTTTCAAAGCACGCCGACTCCCTCAATGACCTCTTTGCCCGCTATGCTTCGGCCCTGCAGACCAATGACCCAGCACTTCGTGTGCTCATAGAGGATGAATTAAGCAAGAAGCGCACTCGCCTCGTCGAGGAGGCGGTCACTACAAGTGACAATGAAGTCACCGCTAGTGATCTTGATCAGTCACTGCTCGACGAGTTTTCTCGACTTAAAGAGCGAGTCGAGACCTTCGAGAACCTCTTGCGTGATCGCACTGCTCAACAATCAACGGTAGATCTCGATGCCGATGGTATTAGTGACTACGATGAGGTCACACTCTACAAAACCAGCCCGACCAGCTTTGATACAGACAATGATGGTGTTTCGGATGGAGCTGAATTGATGCGTGGTTTTGACCCGCGCAGTAGTGCAGAGGAGGCAGTGCTAACCTATACATCTCCAAAGGAATTCGGGATCATTCGTGATGATGTGCTCTCAATCGCAGCGGTGACTCCTGTCATTGAAACTGATGAGCAACGGGGTACCCCGCTGGTGCAAGCCGAGATTAGCGGCACTGCGATTCCCAATAGTTTTGTCACGCTCTTTATCTTTAGCTCGCCCACGGTTGTTACGGTGAGAACTGCAGCCGATGGGAGTTTCGTCTACCGGTTTGATAAGGAGCTAGCCGATGGCACGCATGATGTCTACATTGCGATAACCGATAATACAGGGGATATCATTGCAAAGAGTAATCCTTTTACCTTTGTGAAGGAAGCCGCAGCCTTTACGGTAGTTGATACTACGACTGCCGAGCCGATAGCGAGCTCGGACCCGGCTACGGCCGTTTCAATCACGCAGCTATACCAGGTGATTATGGCCATGGTGGTCCTTACCTTTGGACTCATCTTGCTCATTTTTGGTATCGCTATGCGACGCCAACCACCCGTCATAAAAGCAACCAATACCGCCACCGAGGCGCACGCCTAGCGTTATGATACGGTCACTGCTCTTGATACTCAGACGAGGATGGGGGCATATGCGACGGCATTCGGAGTTGTGGTTTGTAGCTCTGCTCACCGTTGTTCTGCCTGCGCTTGTGCTCGTGAGTGCCCAGGCCACCATGACCAGTGCCACTGCAAGTATGGTGAGTGCTGAGAAGTCACGAATCACAGCGCTCCATGATGCAGCTCGTGATTTATTGCTGTCCCCGGTACCATTACCAACGCAACTCACACGTGAGTTTCTGCGGGAACAACCAGGGCTTACAGCAACCAGATTGATTAGTGATAGTGAGGACACTACAGGACTGATTTCGGTTGACCTGTTCGCCACGAGCACCAGTGTAGCCAGTGAGCGGGCTGAATTTGTTGGTCTTGTAAAGGGCCGGCCAGATGAGACGTTCGTGTTTGAGTTTTTGGTTGCTGGAAAACGCACGTGGTACACGTACCGGTCACTAACTGTTGCGGGCAACTTGGCAGTACTTGAAACAGTGCATGATATGTCGCTCCTTGACGATCGTCTGGAACAACGTCTCTATGAAACCTTCGCGCTTGTCGCCTTCGTGATTATCGTCATCATCTGCTTTGCCTATTGGATGGCCCGCCAAATTGACTACCGCGGACGCTTTGAGGAGGTAACCAAGCAGTTGCGCATGCAGGAGCGCTTTACCAGTACCGTGGTACATGAGCTGCGAGCACCCCTCACGGCAATGCGTGGGTATGCAAGCATGATTGAAGAGGATACCACCATACCAGTTCACATACGAAATCATGCCGAACAGATAAAACGCTCCGCAGTGCGCCTGGCAGCACTAGTTAGCGATTACCTGGAGGTCACACGTTTGAGCAGTGGTGCTGCAACCTTAGTACGAGCACCACTAGATGTGGTAGCAGTTGTCCAGGAGGTAGTTAAAGAGCTGGAGCCGATGGCCCACGAAAAACATCTGACCCTATCAGTACGTTCGACACATGTACCAATCACTATCCCCAGCAATCAAAAACTACTGGTGCAAGCCCTCACCAATCTAGTAAGTAATGCCATTAAATACACGTCACAGGGGCACGTAGAAGTGGTTGTGGTAGACGAGACGTACGCGGTGGAAGTGCGTATTAAGGATACTGGATTTGGAATTAGTGCAGATGATCAAAAGCGTTTGTTTGCACCATTTTCACGAGTCGGTGACTCTGCTTCCCGGGCAGTTACGGGTAGTGGTCTTGGTATGTGGATTACCAAACTCTTGGTGGAACAATTGGGCGGGACTATTGGCGTTGAGTCTATAAAGGGGGTAGGGACTCATGTAGTGATGCGTTTTAAAAAACGATAAATTGCGCTATAATCGCGACACTGATCAGGGTTAGATGAGTTGAATGTGTCAAAACCACCACCAAAAAAAACCAAGACAGCGTGGGAAGAGCAACCCGGCAATCATGCCGGTAAAATTGTGGTGCGCGGTGCCCGTACCCATAACCTCAAAAACATCACTGTAGAAATGCCACGCGGCGCGATGATTGCAGTCACCGGCCCCTCTGGTTCGGGGAAGTCATCACTCGCTTTTGACACCATTTTTGCCGAAGGTCAGCGACGGTATGTTGAGTCACTGTCGCCTTACGCTCGACAATTTCTCAATAAAATGCAGAAGCCGGATGTTGACGAAATCGCTGGTCTCTCACCGGCTATTTCCATTGATCAGAAGTCCGCCTCACGGAATCCCCGGTCAACGGTTGCTACAATCACAGAGATTTACGATTATCTGCGCATTCTCTATGCACGGGTTGGCCAACCGTACTGTCTTGATGTTGATGTACCCATTCAAAAGTTATCTCAAGATGAGATTTTGGGCATGGTTCTTAAGTCTATTGAAGATCGCGAAATAGAAACAGCCAAAAAAGACGCTCAACAGGTGCTCGGGATTGAGCTCTCAAAAGGGCGGGTAGCGATTTTTGCGCCGGTAGTAGTTGGCCGTAAAGGGGAGTACTATCAGCTCCTCTACGACTTACTCGGCAAAGGCTACGAAACGGTAAAAATTGACGGGCAGATCAAGCAGCTACGAAGTCGGATTGAGCTGACCAAGACCAAACGCCATGATATTGACGTACTCATAGACGAGATTTATGTCAGTGAGTTCCGTGATGATCCTAAAGGCTCTCGCGAGCGTCTCTCGGAGGCAGTAGAGCTCGCGCTGCGTGAGTCGGGTGGTCTGGTGAAAGTGCAAAGTCCGGACGGAAGTGATCGAACCCTCTCTGCAAAGTTTATTTGTCCCGTTGATGGTTCATCATTTCCTGAGGTTGAGCCGCGACTATTTTCCTTTAACTCACCCTACGGTGCTTGTCCTGAATGTAATGGGCTGGGCGTGGTTGGTATCTTTCAGAGTGACGAATGCCCGGCTTGTCGGGGAGCACGGTTGCGACCGGAAGCACTGCGCGTGTACCTTGGCGGTGATGGTAAGAAGGATTTGGGGGTGAACATTGTTGGGTTCACTGCCATGACGGTAAAGGAGGCCGGAGCGTTCATTGCCGGGCTTACGCTCTCAAAGAAGCAACAAGACATTGCCTGGCCAGCCCTGCGTGAAATCATAGAGCGATTGGAGTTCATGCAGAACGTAGGTATTGAATATTTAACGCTAGACCGTCGGGCCAACACGCTTTCGGGTGGAGAAGCACAGCGCATACGCTTGGCTTCGCAGCTCGGATCTGGTTTGGTGGGCGCACTGTATGTTCTTGACGAACCAACGATTGGTCTCCATCAGCGCGATAATGACCGTCTGATCAAAACGCTTGAAGAGCTCAGAAACCTAGGAAATACCATTGTGGTCGTGGAGCACGATGAGGACACGATTTTAGCGTCTGACTACATTGTTGATGTGGGTCCGGGCGCCGGTGTCCATGGTGGTACGATTGTCGTCGCTGACTACATCGAGAAACTACTAAAGGCACCCAAGAATATATCGGGGTCTGCCACGTTGGCTTACTTGCGTGGTGAAAAACGTATTGAGATACCCGATCGTCGTGAGGCAGAGCGGGGAAGTATCAAAATCCGTGGTGGCAAAGCCAATAACATCAAGAACCTCAATGTCGATATTCCTCTCGGTCGACTGGTATGCGTAACGGGTGTTTCGGGCTCAGGTAAGTCAACGTTCATGTATGACATCATAGATCGTAATCTTAAGTCACGACTTGAAAAGCGTTTTCGTACGCCACACACCTACAATTGCAGTAGTTTTTCTGGTACTGAGTATCTCGGTCGTTCGGTACTCATTGACCAGTCACCGATTGGGCGCACCCCGCGCAGCAATCCTGCTACTTACACCGGTGCCTTTACGCACATCCGAGACCTCTTTGCGGCTACTGGCGAAGCGCGAGCACGCGGCTGGAAGTCAGGGCGTTTTAGCTTTAACGTTAAAGGCGGTCGCTGTGAAGCCTGCCAAGGTAATGGTGAAATTGCGGTGGAAATGCATTTTTTACCGACGGTGTTTGTCACCTGCGATGTCTGCGACGGGAAACGCTTCACCAAGGAGACACTGGAGGTTACCTACAAAGGGAAGAACATCGATCAGATTTTACACATGACCATTGAAGAGGCGCATGCCTTTTTTAAGGATGTACCCTCTATTGAAGAACGTCTCAAGACACTCTTGGACGTAGGTTTGGGTTACCTACAATTAGGACAGAGCGCGACGACCCTTTCTGGTGGTGAGGCACAACGGGTTAAAATCGCCTCCGAACTCTACAAACCGCACACGCAGAAAACCATATACCTTCTCGATGAACCGACTATTGGTCTTCACTATGACGATGTGAAAAAACTCATCGAAATTCTTCAACAGTTGGTAAACAAGGGAAACACCGTCATGGTGATAGAACATAACCTTGATCTCATAAAGTGTGCGGATTACTTGATTGATATCGGCCCGGAGGGTGGGGTAGGTGGTGGAGATATCGTGGCAAAGGGAACGCCTGAAGAGGTCGCTCGCAGTGCAAAGTCACACACGGGACGGTACCTTAAGCGTATACTCGCACAATAACACCCGAACATCACGATGACCACGACAGCGGTTGTTTGATCTGTTCGTGACTATGACGGTGTACTCTTGCGGGCGAGCACTACGTTATATCTGCTCCTGTAACAAATTTGAACTATCATTCATAATAAACGTGCCCAGCGAGCGAAGCCCACTCCTACCGTGCCAGGCCATTGCGAAGGCGATAGCAACACGCTATAATATTTTGTCAAATGACTTACGAGGAGTTTAAAATTCAGCATCAAAATATACCGAGTAAGCCAGGGGTATATTTTTTTTACGGGCCAAAGCACCGACTGCTCTACATTGGGAAGGCTACCACCTTAAAGAGCCGGATACGTAGCTACTTTGCTGCTGACCTGAAAGAGAAGAGGAGTCAGCTCATAGAAAACATGGTCGCTGAAGCGACGTCTATTACTTGGTCAGAGACCGAAAGTGTCCTCGAGGCTCTCATTCTTGAAACCAACCTCATTCGCACGCATAAGCCGCGATACAATACCCGGAGTAAAGATGACAAGAGTTACAACCACCTGGTCATTACGGCCGAGGAGTGGCCACGGGTGCTGGTGGTTCGTGGTAAGGATTTACACGAACGATTTGCTCCAAAAGATATCCAGTATCACTTTGGACCATTTCCCAGCAGTACCTTATTTCGTGAGGCACTGAAGATTGTTCGTCGATTATTCCAATTTTACGATACACCCATACCAGTGGGTAGCGAGAAGAGTAAGCTTGAGCGCGGAAAAATTGACTTCAATCGCCAAATCGGCCTGTACCCAAAGGCTAGCGAGCGCACCAATTACTTACGCACAATACGGCATATCAAATTATTCTTTCAGGGCAAGAAAAAGCAGCTCATTACCGAACTAGAGCGTGACATGATTCGGCTAGCCAAGGCTGAACGATTCGAAGACGCCCATGTGCTCAAAAAACGTGTCTTTGCACTGCAGCACATACAGGACGTGGCACTCATCAAAACTGAAATTGATAGTTTTGCTGGTCGTGCCGCTCTGCGCATTGAAGCCTACGATGTTGCTCATTTTGGTGGTAAAGACATGGTGGGTGTCATGACAGTCATCGAGGATGGACAACCAAAAAAGAGTGACTACCGTAAGTTTGGTATCAAGAGCCTCACTGATGCACATGATCCAGCGGCACTACGTGAACTGCTCTCACGTCGGCTGCAGCATCCGGAGTGGCCGTTTCCGACTCTGATTGTGGTAGATGGCGGAGTAGCACAAAAGAACGCGGCCGAGCTGATCCTGCGTCAGCAGGGGTGCTTCATTCCCGTGGTGGCGGTGGTAAAGGATAGTCTGCATAAACCGAAAGACATCCTCGGCAGCAGTCCGTTTGTACGCACACATAAACTAGAAATCCTCCACGCTAACGCTGAGGCACACCGATTTTCGCTGGCCTTTCATCGTGACCGTCGGACGAAGACCTTTGTCGCTCCGCGCAAACAGAAACGTGGTCACGGCTAGGGCCTGTGCTAGAATGTTTACCTATGAGCTACAAACGAGTAGCAGTTTTGCGTGGGGGCCCGAGTGCAGAGTATGACGTGTCAATGCAAACAGGGGCGAGCGCGCTTTTGGCGTTGCGCGAGCTTGGGTACACCGTAAAGGATATTGTCATAACCCGACAGGGAGAGTGGCTTGACCAGGGATTTGTGCGCAGCCCACAGCAGGCGCTAGCAGCGATTGATGTCGCGTTTCTAGCGCTCCATGGTGCATTTGGTGAGGATGGCACGGTGCAGCGCATTGTAGAGCGTTTAGGCATTCCATTTACGGGTAGTCGATCATTTCCGTCAGCACTCGCATTTAACAAAATCCTCACCAAAGAATCACTCCGTGCCCATGGAGTGAAGATGGCCGCTCATCGTCGCGTGTCGGGAACGCACAGCGAAGATCTTGAGGCCGAGGCAGCCGCGATTGTTCATGAGTTTGGCCCTCAATACATCATCAAGCCGGTAGCGAGTGGCTCATCGGTCGGCACGATGTTTGTCCGTGACGCCGCCCTGTTGCCACAGGCACTCCGTGACGCCCTCACGCAGTCTGGAGAAGTTATGGTTGAGGAATACATTCGAGGTAGGGAAGCCACGTGCGGGGTACTCGAAGGATACCGAGGCGAGCGAGTATACTCACTGCCGGTGATTGAAATAGTACCACCCGAAGAAGCAGTTTTCTTTCGGGCCGATGTCAAGTACAACGGATCGACCAAGGAGATTGTTCCGGCACGATTTACATACCACGAAAAAGCCCAAATTGAGGAGTTGGCACGCTTTGTCCATGAGCAGCTTGGTCTTTCTCAGTATTCGCGCAGTGACTTCATCTTGCGCGATGGTAAGCCGTACTTTCTCGAGGTAAACACTCTGCCCGGTCTGACTTCAGAATCACTTTTTCCCAAAGCCATGCGAGCTGTTGGCAGTGATTTAAAGCAGCTCATTCGGCATTTGGTTGAGACGGCCACCACGTAAGCAGTGTGTAATTTGTGGTCACAGGATACTAACCAAAGTATTTAGCTCAGCTATTATTACTTAAGTATCTGCGACCCCGCCTCCTGCGCGCGGCTCAGTCCGGCTTTCGAATCCTCTCCCAAACGCCCCCTCATTACAAAAATTCCCCAGAAGAATCTGGGGAATTTTTGTAATGGTGGACCCGAGAGGATTCGAACCCCCCGCCTCCTCAGTGCAAATGAGGCGCTCTACCAAATGAGCTACGGGCCCATATTGTCTGTCGACACCCCGTAAGATAACCGACGCGGTGAACTTCAGTCGCAGTATCATACCGTACTCTCCTTATCAGTCAAGGTGAGTGTTATACTGTCGAAGTCTGCACGGTGCTCAACTTGAAATGCCATTCATAATCCATGTTAAAGCAAACCACATCTCAGAAGCAACAACTAAAAGCTGCTACTGCAAAACTAAAGATACTCAAAGGGCAGTTACTCGCAGCAAAGCAAGCTAGCGGAATAGATGACTACATTGTAGTAAAGATAACCAAAAATCAGGCTCGCTATGAACGCAGTCACGCACTTGGGGCTTCACCAAATGGTGTGGGTAAGTTTTTCATGCTGGTAACAGTAACAGCAAAAAAGCAGGATGTACTGATTCCACTTTCGATGGCATCAGGGAAGAGGACCGCTGGTTTTATGTACATCATTGAAGGTACTGGCGAGGCTACGATTGCAACCACCAGCGTAACCACAACCGGTGACCAAGTTAGTCACCTTACTATTGGCACCCTACAATTCTGCAAGATTCCGGCAGGCAGTACCGCCGTCTTTCGGATTTTGGTTACCACCCGTGGACAAGCTGGAAAAACGTACCAGGTCATCATCAGTCGTCTTAACTATAAGTTATTACTTTCAGAGGCGCGCTACCTGCAGTACCTTAAGCCACTACCCAGCAAGCCCCTGAAGTTCTCTTAGACTTTTACCAATTAGTGTTCCGTGTATAATCGCTGTGATGGCCACACTAGACCTCAGTGACTACGACTACACGCTGCCGCCTGAACTGATTGCTCATACGCCAGCACAGCCACGTGAGTCTGCACGCCTACTCGTCTATGACACCAGCGGTGACCGCGTCGACTTTTGTGCGGTAGCCGACTTGCCCTCGCTCATTCCACGCACCCTCCTCGTACATAACGACACGACTGTTGTCCCGGCGCGGCTCAAGGGGACGGTACGTGGGCTACCAATCGAAGTTCTTGTCTTGGTGGATCAGGGAGTTGCCGATGATGGTACCGTACGCGTGCTGGTTAACCGTGGCGTGAAGCGGGGGGAGGAGATTTCAGTACCCAGAGGTTTGTTTGTTGTACTGGAAAATCATGAGCGTAGTATGAAGGTGCGTTATGACGGTGGTGCCGCTGCTCTTGCCATGCTCTTAGATACCCATGGCGAAACGCCGTTACCACCCTATATTGACTCGAGCTCATCAGAGGCAGTTCGACGTACTCAGTATCAGACAGTGTTTGCTACCAGTGCCGCCACTTCGGCGGCGGCGCCAACCGCTTCACTGCATTTTACGCCCGCGCTGCTCAACGCACTGGAGGCAGCCGATATCACGCGAACAGCGATAACACTCCAGGTTGGTCTTGGTACATTTGCGCCGGTACACGCAGATAACGTTGAGCGTAAGGCACTCCATGAGGAGCATTATTTTGTTTCCCGTAACACCGCCTCAGTCATCGCTGCCTCCCGCGCTGCTGGTCGCTCGGTTGTGGGTGTTGGTACCACCGTTGTACGGACCCTGGAGAGCGCCAAGGCGGCACTCGCCCAAGGTGAGGGTACGTACGGAACCACTGATTTGTTCATCTTTCCTCCGTATCAATTCACCTATCCCGATATCCTTATGACTAATTTTCACGTTCCCAAGTCATCACTCATGTGTCTAGTACAGGCCTTTATAAATCACAAGGGTGGTGCACGCCATATCACCGAACTCTACCAAGCTGCCATAGTCGAACGCATGCGCTTCTTCTCGTTTGGTGATGCCATGCTTATTCGCTAGTCATACGTACTGTTTATGTCCAAAGCCGGGCTTACACTTGATCTTCATGCCGTCGCTCAACAGGGCAATGCAATTGAAAATGCCCTCCACCAGGCAATGCATCAGGCAACGGATACGCGTATTAAAATCCTTGAAATCATTCCCGGAAAGGGCAGTGGGCAGCTCATGATTCGAGTCAAGAAATTTCTCAAACGCCGTGAGCAGCGCCTACAGTACAAACGCATTGAGGTAGATGAGCATAACCATGGACGACTGTTTGTACATTTTCGCTAGCGTAGACCAAGCCGGTACATCATGCTCGAGAACGGACTGGTTGAAATGCAAATGGTTTGCACTATGGCCAGTGCTCGGGTAGACTGTAGGAGTATGAACTTAAAAATTATAGCGGTCGGCGCACTGGTACTTGCTGGTATTGGTACTGTGGTAGTGGTTACAAGTGGTCGTTTACAACTGGCTGCCGATGACCCGCATGCCCATGACCATGCCCACGATGCTACTATTTTTATAGCACCCGGTGGCAATGAACAGATTGCAGTAACTTTCGCCGAGGATCATCTTGATCTCACTGGTCTTGGGTACGAACAGCTCCTGCTCCAGCAGATCCCGAGTGCCTCCGGTACTCGCTATGAAAACCGTGAAGCGAATCTAACTCTATGGAACAACGGTGATGCAGTGACGGTATACCGCGGCGCGGAAGTGTTGTTCTCGGGTAGACACACCTCTGACCATACTCATGATGAAGACCATCACCACGATACGCTTCAAGCGCCTACTGGGTCTCAACATGATCATGATCATGGCCAGGCACAAGCGCCGACCGCAGAAATCGCTACAGCACTACAGAATAAAACCTGGGCATGGGAAAAGTTTCAAACCGTTGATGGTTCAGTGGTAAGTCCTCGAGACGTAACTGCGTTTTCTCTGGCTTTCGGAAACCAACAGCAAGTAAGCGGTCAGACTGACTGTAACAACTTTGGAGGTTCGTACGAGCTTACCGGGAACAAACTGGAGTTTGGTGCGCTTCTGAGTACAAAAATGTACTGTGAAGGGTCACAGGAGGGTATCTTCTTGGAGTACTTGCGGGCGGGTCATCTTGAAGTCATGGTTAGTAGCAATGAACTTATCCTAAGACATGAAGAGGGTGGTGGAGAATTGCACTTCACAGCACTGTAGTCGCTAAAGTTAAAGCACCATCACCCCTGGTGACGAGGAAGGGTGTTTTACTTTGCACTAAATAATCGATATAATTCTGGCCACTGTTACCACCCGTTTGGGTAGCAACATACCAGGGCCCTTAGCTCATCTGGTAGAGCGCATCCATGGCATGGATGAGGTGAGGAGTTCGAGTCTCCTAGGGTCCACACAAGACGGTTACTTTTGTCTCGGTGGAAGACTCGGGACAGGAATTGAGGGAGGATGTACAACGGGTGCATACGAATCAAGAAGTCAGGCAGTTGATGCGTGCATGAAATATTATAGGTAGGTATGCGGTCATTGATAAAGAGTAAAAAACTCCTAGCGCTTCTGGTCCTTACCGTGGCAATGCTGGCTGTGTTGTTTTACCTTAGTGATGAGTCAGACGAGGTCGAGCAGCCAACCCAACCATTAGGTGCAAAAATTTGTCCTACCGAGGCTGATTTTGAAGAATTCTGGAATGCTTGGTCCTATCAATACCTCACAGATAATCCAAATGCAGATATAGATATGCAAATGGAAGACTGGAATACACTTGTCGTTCTGAATGATTGTGGCGAGGAATGGCTTAACCCACTTGATGAAATGATTAAAGAGTACAGCGCCTCTAGTACTCCAGTGTATTGGTATGACACCCCTTGAAGAATTTAAAAAGCTGGTCCCAAACGCCGAGGAACTGACTGAAGATCAGCTCACAACACTGCGTGAACTGATTGATATGCAAGCAAATACCATCCTCGATTCATACCTCGCTAGCAAAGATAAGTTATAACGGCATAAAATTGTAGAATAGGCCTTAAAATGGTATTATTTTCGCTATATGTCTGATGAGCAAAAGCGTATCTTGGAGAGACAATTATGGGCTGTGGCCAATACGCTTCGAGGTCGGATGAACGCAGACGAGTATAAGGTATACATCCTCGGTTTTATCTTCTATAAATACCTCTCTGAGAAGCTTGAGCTGTACGTAAATGAGAAGTTACTGGCTCGAGAAACGTATACTTACACCGACATTAATCCAGCGAGTAAAGACGGAAAGGAGCAGCTTGCGACCATCAAAGACTTAGCACTTGAACACCTCGGTTTCTTTCTTGGTCCTCACGAATTATTCTCATACATCGTCGCTAAAGGTAAAGGTGAGACAAAGTCAGATAGTACATTCATCCTTGAAGACTTGGTGAAGGTCCTCGACACCATTGAGCGTAACGCCATGGGCACTGACAGTGAGGAGGACTTCAAAGGCCTGTTTGATGACGTTGACCTCTCCTCAAGTAAGCTCGGCCGTAGTGAAAAGGAAAAGAATGACACTGTTGTAGAAGTACTCTCTCACCTGGCTGGAATCGACTTCAAGCTTAGTGACGCAAAGAGTGACCTCCTTGGGGATGCATACGAGTATTTGATTGGTGAGTTCGCTGCGGGTGCTGGTAAAAAAGGCGGTGAGTTTTATACTCCTGCTCAAGTATCGCGTCTGCTTGCTCGAATTGTTACCGATGGAAAGAAGACACTCCGCTCCGTCTACGACCCTACCTGTGGTTCTGGCTCACTTCTTCTTCGTGTCTCTGACTATGCAGATGTAAAGCACTACTACGGACAAGAACTCAACCCAACAACGTACAACCTCGGACGCATGAACATGATTCTCCACGATGTGCGGTTTGATCGTTTTGATATCCGCCAAGGCGACACGCTTAGAGATGATAGATTCCCAGACATCACCGTGGAGGCACTGGTCGCAAATCCCCCTTTCGGGGCTAAGTGGAAGGGTGATACTGACCCTGTACTTTCTCAAGACGACCGCTTCACACAGTATGGCCGTATGGCTCCAAAGAGTGCTGCTGATTATGCTTTTGTAACTCACATGCTCCACCACCTCGCAGACAACGGCACAATGGCTGTAGTTCTTCCTCATGGCGCACTGTTCCGTTCTGGGGCCGAAGGCGTGATTCGACAATACATAATCGAAAAGCAAAACTACCTCGATGCAGTAATTGGTCTACCAGCAAACATTTTTTACGGTACAGGTATTTCCGCTACCATAATGGTTTTTAAGAAGTGCCGCAAAGACGATGACGACGTTCTCTTCATTGATGGCTCAAAGGAGTTCGTAAAGCAGGGCAACCAAAATTTTCTTACTGACGAAAACGTAAACAAAATCTTCGCCACTTACCAAAAGCGTGAAGTGATTGAGCGGTTCTCCCATCGCGCATCATTGGATGAAATCAAAGATAACGACTACAACCTCAACGTTCCTCGCTACGTTGATACGTTTGAGGCAGAGCCAGAGGTTGATATAGATGCTGTAGCAAAAAAGCTACAAGCACTCACTGCAGGTGAAGTTGAACTGCACGACAAGATTGCTACTTACTGCAAAGAGCTCGGCATCACAAGGCCTTTTTAATGATATGGGTACCGCAGTTAAACAACAGAAGAAAGTACCAGAGTTGCGGTTTAGTGCTTTTAACGATGAATGGCAAAGTGCAAAAATATCAGCAGTAACAAGTGATGTAACCTATGGACTCACCGTTAGACCAGAATACTTAACAGAGGGTGTCCCGCTTATATCAGCAAGGGAAATTAAGACAGGTGAGATTAATTACGATGCAGCTCCAAAAATTTCTCTTGCTGATTTTAATAAATTAAGTGACAAAGCCAAGCCTCGACTCGGTGACCTCTTCTTGACCAAGACCGGGACAGTCGGCTTCTCCTCAATCGTAGATAGAGACATTAAAGCTGCTATCACACAAAACATAGCAATAATCCGCATCAAAGACGAACAAAAACTATACGGTCTCTTTTTGTTACAACAATTTAAAACGGAGGACTTTCAGAGAAAAATTCTTTCAAAAGTAAATCAGTCAACCATCATGGACCTGCAATTGGGTGACATTAAAAAAACCGTTATAACCTATCCTGGATATACAGAACAACAAAAAATTGCTGACTTCCTGGGGTCCGTGGATACATGGCTCGATAACCTCCGTAAACAAAAAACTACCCTCGAAACCTACAAGCGAAGCATGATGCAAAAGCTCTTCACTCAGCAGGTCCGCTTCAAAGACGACAATGGCAAGGCTTTCCCTGAGTGGATTTCGTTAACATTAGGTGAATTGGGCAGTGTGAAAACAAGCAGCACAGATAAGCTGTCTATTAAGGGTGAGACGTCCGTGAAATTACTAAACTACATGGACGTTTATCGACGTGATCACATCTATCTTACCGATTCATTTCAAGAGGTAACTGCCACCAACAGAGAAATTAGCACCTTTACATTGAAACTTGGAGATGTTCTCTTTACTCCTTCATCAGAAACCCCAACTGATATTGGTCATTCTGCTGTCGTTATGGAGGACTTGCCAGGAGTGCTCTATAGTTATCATCTAGTTAGATTTAGACCAAAGAAAAATGTTTTCTACCCACAATTTGCTGGCTATGCGTTTAAGAGTTACGCTTTTTACAAAGAATTTTGGAGAAGAGCGCAAGGTGCTACAAGGTTTACACTTTCCCTTGAATCAATAAAGGACGCAATGGTGTTTTACCCTCAAAACCTTGACGAGCAAAAGAAAATCGCTGACTTCCTGACAGCTCTCGATGAGACAATCAAAGCAAAGGCAGAAGAAATCGCTAAGGTAGAACAGTGGAAGAAGGGCTTAATGCAGAAGATGTTTATTTGAACATTACACAACTAAGTATGAGCTTAATTTCATTGTTTAATTTTAACTACAAAGCATCTGGGGGTAGTCTCTGGGATAATTTGTTCAGAAAAAAACAGCTCAAAAGTTCCCTCAATATGGACTCTGTGAGAATTTTGTTTATTGATGATAATAAATTTCCAATTATCGATACACTCAAAGAACAAGGTTTTACAGTATCTTATGTAAAAGACATAAGGAGATTGGATGATCCTAAAGTAGTCGACTCACATATCATCTTTGTCGACTATAAGGGTGTCGGAAAGAAGCTTTCTGACAATGAAGGTGTTGGGGTATGTCACGTACTAAAAGAAAGATACGGGGCAGGAAAGTATATTGTTCTCTCGAGCGCTGAATCAATTCCTAATGAACTTATTAGTGGAATACACTCGGTTGCAGATGAAATGATCAGTAAAAGAAAGGATGCAATTGAGTACATCGACATAATAGAAAGAGGGATTTCTGTGCTGAATCATGAAATACACAGTTAAAAGCTCTCTCGGAGCAGTAATTCTTTCAAACTGTAAAGAAATTCAACCGTCGTATGTAAGGCATTTTGAAAAAAATGGGTGTGTGTTTGAAATAACTCTGGAGCCAGAAAACCTCGATGAGAAAAGGTCAACAAAAAACAGGGCTCTGTATTTTGAAATACTTGCTAACGAAGCAGTTCGATCTGTAACCAATAAGTTCACGAATTATAACCACATTGTTTCCACACTTTCTTTGCAACTTCTACAAAAAATTGAAGGTTACTTTGGTGACCTGAACTGGTATAAAAACAACTATACTGAAGCAATAGCCAACATTACGAACTACTGTAACAGTGAAAGAGAGAAAACTTCAAGATTAATTCATTACTTTAATAAAATTGCGATTGATTTAAATAGCCATGTCGAAGGATGGGACATCATATATCTACAAAATAATTACAGTCCAGAATTTGTTGATGTTTCTCTACGAAAAGCAATTCTCAGCCAGTATACTCCTTTTGCTGAAGGGTTTGTTGAAAATAATTTGCGGCTCCACATATCTGATTACTTCACGGATGAAGCGAGGGTTTCTTTAGACAAGAAATTATTTAGCCTCATAATGTACAATTTTTTTTCCAACACTCTAAAGTACTCAATGCCGAATTCCGAAGTCAGACTTACATACGATGAACCAACTAAAACCCTCGACATTTCGATGTATTCAGCAAGAATGAATAAAAATGAGATTGTTTCACTCTTTAATGACGGCGTAAGGGGGGTTTGTGCCAATGATGTATCAAGTAGTGGCAATGGTGCTGGACTATATGTCATTAAGCGAGCACTGGAACTAATGTCGCTGCCTAACATGTACATAAATCCGAAGTACGAAAAGGTAAGGATGCAAGATTCAATTTCATACATCGAAAATCATTTTATATTTGATTTTAAGAAGCAGCACTAAGATAATCTATGACTCACCAATCTGAATCACAACTAGAAAAATCACTAGTAGAACGACTGACACGCTTGGGCTTTGTTCCTGTTGTCATTGAGGACGTGGCTGCCATGGAGAGCAACCTGCGGTCCCAGCTTGAGCGTTTCAACAACATCGCTTTTTCAGACAGTGAGTGGGCACGCATCATGAATCACCTGATGAAGGGTGACCGTTTTCATAAAGCCAAGACCCTCCGTGACCGATTCTCCTTGAAGCGTGATGATGAAACTACTGCTTTCATTCGTTTCTTTAATACAGATCAATGGTGCAAGAACGAGTATCAGGTAACGCAGCAAGTAACTCAGGTCGGCAAGTACGAGAACCGCTACGATGTGACGCTTTTGATAAACGGCCTACCTCTGGTCCAGGTTGAGTTGAAGCGGCGCGGTATTGAGATGAAGGAGGCGTTTAATCAAATCCAGCGATACCATAAGCACACGTATACAGGCACTCTTTTTGAATACGTGCAGGTGTTTGTTATTTCAAATGGCGTAAATACCAAGTACTTCTCCAATAACCCGAAGCAGACGTTTGAGCAGACATTCTTTTGGACTGACGTTGATAACACTAAAATTACTCGCCTAGAGGACTTTACCGATGTATTTCTAGAGAAGTGCGCCGTGTCTGAGTTAATCGCTGAGCATATTGTTTTGGCTGAGTCAGAGCAGATACCGATGGTGCTTCGACCGTATCAGTACTACGCTGTGAAGGCTCTAGAGAAGCGTGTAAACGAATCAAATAAGAATGGCTACATCTGGCATACAACCGGTGCTGGGAAGACTCTTACGGCCTTTAAAACCAGTCAGATACTCTCCCGTAACCCTGATGTGAAGAAGGTAATGTTCGTGGTTGACCGTAAGGACTTAGACATTAAGACTACCGAGGAATTTAACTCGTTTTCAGATGGCTCAGTCGATGGTACAGGTAATACAAGTGCTCTGGTGAAGCAATTAGTTGATCCAAGCCGTAAGCTCATTGTCACCACTATTCAAAAGCTTGATATTGCGATTGGGCGAGACGGTTACCTACGACAGTTTGAATACCTGAAGGATGAGAAGGTGGTAATAATTTTCGACGAGTGCCATCGAAGCCAGTTTGGACAGACCCATGCTCGTATCAAGGCGTTCTTTAACAGGGCTCAGCTTTTTGGTTTTACTGGTACCCCTATTTTTGCGGAGAATCATGTGGGCAAAGTAACTACAAAGGACGTATTTGGCGATTGTTTGCACAAGTACATCATCACGAATGCTATTTCAGACAGTAATGTTTTAGGGTTCTCAGTGGAGTATGTCGGACGATACAAACAGAAAGACCCTGATGTGCTTGATGCCGATATCTTTGCTGATGCGCTGGTTGAAGGTATTGATACAAAAGAGGTCCTCGAAAGCCAAGACCGTCTGGAAAAGATTGCTGACTACGTGCTTCATGACTGGAAACGAAAGACGAAGAACGGCAAATTTAACGCTCTCTTTGCAGTATCAAGCATTGAGGTCCTGAAGCGATACTACACACTCATTAAGGCCAAGGGTGGCGATGATGTTAAAATTGCCACTATCTTCACCTATCACGCCAACGAAGCTGATGATGAGAACAGTGACCTCGACAATGACCCTCTAGACACTGAAAACGCACCTGTAAACCAGCATTCCCGCGATTTCCTAGAGGAGTGCATCAAGGACTACAACGCCCTCTATAGCACCAATTACAGCACCGACAAATTCTACGATTACTACAAAGACCTGCAAAAGCGCATCAAGAACAAGCAGGTGGATTTGGTGTTGGTGGTTAACATGTTCCTCACTGGATTTGATGCAGCGAGACTCAATACGCTCTATGTAGACAAGAACCTCCGTTACCATGGACTGATTCAGGCATATTCTCGCACCAACCGTTTACTCAACTCGGACAAACCACACGGCAACATCGTTTCATTCCGCAACCTCAAAGAAGCGACTGATAAAGCACTGGCTCTGTATGGGGATGAAAACGCTAAGGAAGTAGTATTTAAAAAGCCCTACGAGGAACAGAAGAAGGAATTTGAAGAGAAGCTAGCCAAGCTAAAGGAAGAAGCACCTACCATTGATTCGGTTGATTCACTTCAAGGCGAACAAGAGAAGGCTAACTTTGTGCAGGCATTCCGTGATTTACTCCGTCTCAAATCGTCTCTGGAAACCTTTGCCGAATTTTCTTTTGAGGACCTTGGAATTACCGAGCAAGAGTTTTACGACTACCAAAGCAAATACCTCGATATACACGCTGGCATTAAGGACCGAGAGGCAGAGAAAGAGTCTATTCTTGACCAGATTGACTTCGAGCTCGAGCTGACCGTTCGTGACCTCATCAACTTCGACTACATTATCCAGTTGATTGCAGGGCTTAAAAACATTACTTCCGATGCGGTCCGAATGAAGAAGACGGACGATATCTTGAAGGTGTTTGACCATGACGCTAACCTCCGCAAGAAGAAGGAACTCGTTAAGAAGTTTATTGAAGAAAGCCTGCCACGCATTGGACGCTCCGAAGAGGTAGAGAAAGCTTTTGCTGATTTCTGGACCAGTGAGCGAACAAACAAACTCCGCAACCTGTCTGAATCGGAACACATTACCCCCGAAGCCATTGAAGCACTTATTGGTGAGTATCTCTACACAGACCGACTCCCAAGCGGTGAAGACATCGTAGACCGCCTGCCTGAACGCCCACGACTTATGGAGCACAAGAGCGTTGTAAACCGCATCAGAGAGGCTATTAAGGACATTGTAGAGGTGTTTGAGTGGTAATTTGGGAGACTATGTCAGAAAAAAAACTTACCTCCATTGTTAAAGATAGTTACGGTAATGAATGGTCAATTACAGCTAGCTTTGCGTATATATCGCTTGTTGAACAAACACCGCTGTTTAAAAACTTTAATACAAAAGAGTATCCAGATGTTTTAGGTAATGTTGCAGGACAACTTCAGTTAATAGAGTTTACCGACTTGATTCTAAATAATTTTACGTTTGAACAAGAAGGGGAAGTAGAGATTCCTGAGTTTCTGGGCGGTGGCACAATGGGTATTCATAATGAAGTGGAGCATGCTATATGCAAACAGGGATTAATTGCAGCTGCTTCATTAGCGGAAACAGTTTGCTTTATTATTGTAGTAAGTAATGGAGTTACTTTGCCAGAACATCACAGCTTTAAAAAACTGATTAAGGTTGCACAGCAAAGCAAATTGATTGATGAAATTGACGCAGACTTACTAAATCAATTAAGAGAGTTGCGTAATAGCTTACATCTCCACATTGATTCGTTTACTACAGATTTTTATCATATCGAGCAATACGAAACAGCTAAATCTTGTTTGTACTGGATGCTAATCAAATTACTCGGTATTGATGAGAGAGTTATGAGCATTCATTTTCCATATCTACCAAGGCGGGATAAGGAAGAGTTAGAGTTTGAAGTCTAATATTCTCTGCAGAGTAGGGCAAGACTGGTACGTCACCCAAAACTTCATCAAATACTCCCTAAACTGGTTCGGTAAATTTCCCCTATAGTCCACTATTGATAATACTTAAATAAAATGTATCTTATATGTTACTTGCAACAGCTAAGGAGGTTCTTTAATGGCAAGAATGGCAAGCGGTAAACGCTACAGCGACATGGTTGGACTCGCAGGGTCCGGCCTTATGATCAACGCTCTTGGCGGTGGTGGTGATGTCGGACAGTCCTTCCCTCAGTCAGACGCCGAGGATTTGAGTCGCGGAGCGAAGTTCGTTCCCGGCGAAGTCACTAGGGCCCGCAGGGCAGGCAAGAAGGTCACGTTCGAGGTCAGCTGCAAGTCGAGCACCTGCTGCTGGTACTGGCTGATGCCGGATGGGAGCAAGATCTACCACTTCGAGCAGCACCACTTCGAGCGGCTCCGCGATGACCACGCAGGGATCTGCCCCGAGTGCGGCAACAACCACATTAGCGGTGGTACCATCAGCGCCTGACCGCCAACACCGGCCCCACGAGGAAGTCCCCATGACTTCACAACTCGTGGGGCTTCTTCATTTCTAGACTGAACTGCACGGGCAAGGCTGATACATGACCCAAAACTTCATTAAATACTCCCAAAACTAGTTCGGTAAATTTACACCATAGTACACGTACTAAAAATAGCCCCTGCGACTATTATAGTCTATGGAAGCCGCAGCGACGTTTCTGGCCACTCAAATAGACAGAAACCGCGAAAAGCGAGTAGACAACACCTAGTAGAATCCGCACGCAGTGCGTGATTATACTTTGTGACTGGTGACCTCGAATGATGCAAACTACTTTTTATGAGTACGCATGCGCGTGCCATTTTTGTTCATGAACCCTAACAAGCAAGTAGTCTTGCTTTCGGGGAGGCTCAAACCAGAGCGTCGAGACGCTACTTGACATGAGTTAAATACTATGATAAAAATGATAGTAGGAGGTAGTCATGTGGAAGGAAAGGTTAGAAAAAATTCTTCCGTTGTGCACGGAAGAGTGGGATGCCCGAGCACACGGGGTGCCCACGGTGACTGCCCAGCTGCGGCTTGCGATCAGCTCGCTCATGAAGCAGCGTCCAAGCTTTTGGGCTGATCCTGCGGAGGCAGAACAACTAATCAGAAGGCCACGAAACAGTGGTGTCCGAAAAATTCTGCAGGAGTATAGCGACACGGAGATTGCATTTGCAATTCGAGCTGCACGCATGTGAGGAGGGTCGGCGCAACATCTTAGCGCCGGCCCTCAATTTTTTTTGTGGTTGACTCTACGTACTTCACCACGTCTCCATAGGGAACCTTGGCAATAATACTCAGACGACTTGCACGACTCCAGTTACCATCTGTCTTGTGACCTGGCTCAGTTCGGACAATGTATATGTGCTGTGGGTGTGGTTTCTTCACATACAACTGATGATCCTTTGGAGAGTAAAGGTGACGGTAGTGTGTGCTGTAGTATGCACGCGCTAGATCATTGTCCCGGTGGTCATGCTCGCGACCGATGATTTCCCAGCGGCCAGAAGTATCTGGCTTAATATCCACGGCAGACGTGTGGTAGCCAACACCAAAACCATACTTTGAGGTGGCGGCAACCAGGTCATTCATCACCTGTGCTGGTTCTATACCAGTGCGAATCTTTTCGTTAAAAAGAGAAAATTGGCGTTTGCGCAACTCCTTAGGCAGGGAAATAGCAGCGTATACTTCATCATCAGAATAGTTAGCGAGAGCTCCCTTCATTGCATCAACATGTTCATCATCATCGAGGTACTCACCAAGCTCTGAGAAGAAATCCTCAATGAGTTGCTGCTTCATGTACTGGTCAAACAACATATCCTTGATGTCAGAAATCTGTTCAGTACTTAACTCCCCTTCAAGATAACTGGTCTTTGGGAACGGCGTCTTGTCTCTTGGCTCGGCTCGGATTGGCTGTGGCTCTTTCTCCATAATCACCTGATTTTACCACAAACAAGTTTCATGCGGGTGTATCGGTATTGCTTGTGATTGTAACGTAATTCTGCTAGTATAGGGCCGCAAAAGAGGGTCTTTTGCGTGTAATTTGCGCCAATGTTAGGTCTGGTCGAGACGGCACACGCCGCGGAAGGTATCTCGGTGAAGCTTGCACCCTACGTGCTGGGTGACTTTTATGGCGTGCCAATTACCGCCACCCTGGTAACTACCTGGCTTACGATGGGCCTCCTTATGGTACTTGTTTTGGCAGGTACCCGTCGCCTTACCCTAGTACCAGCTGGGAAACTGCAGCAGGTATTTGAGGTAGTAGTTGGTGGCGTCTACGACTACATGGCTGACGTACTTGAGAGTAAGTCAATGGCACGCACATACTTCCCAGTCGTGACAACTATCTTTCTCTTTGTCCTCTCGCTGAATTGGGTAGGATTGCTTCCCGGTGTTACTGCGTTTGGTACGTACCACGACGGCCACCTGACGCCCTGGCTGTATCCAGCCGCCACCGACCTCAATATCACCCTCGCGTTTGCTATCGTAGCTTTTCTCACCATCGAAATGGCAGGCGTGGTTGCCTTGGGCACCTTTCGCTATATTGGTAAATTTATCAACTTCCACTCACCACTAGGCTTCGTAATTGGTCTTATCGAACTCATTTCTGAAGTCGCCCGCCTCATCTCCTTCTCCTTCCGTCTATTTGGTAACATCTTCGCTGGCAAGACGCTACTGGTTGTTGTCATGTTCTTTGTGCCGTACGTGATACCTGTGCCACTGCTCGCCTTTGAGGTGTTTGTCGGCTTTATTCAGGCCTTTATATTCTCAGTACTGACCCTGTTCTTCATCAAACTCGCAGTTGCCGAGCCTCACTAGTGGGTAATCACGAGTCTCGCCTTCCGTCGAGAAGGCCGTGGCTCGTACTTGTCCGGTAGTGATTAATCTTAAATTTACGCTTAACTTTATGACTGAACTAGAAGTCGCCACCCAAATTGCCACCCTCGACGCAGAGTCAGTAAAGGCAATTGCCATGGCCGTAGCCGCCGCCCTGGGTGTACTCGGTCCCGCCCTCGGTATCGGTATGCTTGTCTCACGCGCACTCGAAGCCATTGGTCGTAACCCAGAAGCCGCCCCGAAGATCCAGGCAACGATGTTCATTGGTATCGCCTTCGTAGAAGCGCTTGCCATTTTTGCACTGGTTGTCGCATTCGTAATTAAGTTTGCCTAATCCTCATGGAGTTCCGTGAACTAGCTCTTAAAGCTGACGAGTTGACCGCACTCTACGATCAACTCAATGCCGAGCAAGGATTCCCCAAGTGGGAGCTTGAGGAGTATGTTCAAGGACTCGTAGAGGATGTTGGTTCACTCGTGCGGCTGACAATGATGAAGTCGGGTAAGCGAGCATCATTCGAGGAATTAGACGAGAAGTTGCGGCATGAGGTTTGTGATTGTCTTTGGTCGACACTAAGAATAGCCAAAGCACTTAATATAGACCTTGAAACAGAGTTTCCAGCACAAATGAGTAAATTAGCAGAGCGCGTTAAGCATCTAAAGCACTAGTATGGACCAAATCATAGAAGCCTTCGGCATCGACTGGAAGCTTATCACCATTCAATTGGTGAACTTTGCCATCCTGCTTGGTGCGCTCTCGTACTTCTTGTACCGACCGGTCCTGAAGCTCCTTGACGAGCGTGCCGCTACGATTGAGCAGGGTGTCGCTGATGCTGAGGCGGCAGCCACTGCTAAGGCCAGTGCTGAGCGTGAGAAACAGGCAACTCTGACGGCTGCGCAACAGGAGGCTGCTGCCATTGCTGAGCGCGCCCGCGCCCACGCTCATGGTGTAGAGGAGACTGCCACTCGTGATGCGGCCACCAAGGCTACTGCCATTATCGCTGATGCTGAGGTTCGCGCGCAGGAAGCTAAGCGTAAGGCCGAGAAGGAAAGCGAGGCAGAAATAACAAAACTCGCCGTTCTCGCTGCTGAGCGACTCCTCAGAGAGCGAGCCTAATTTGTATCGTACCCACCTATGCGCGAGCACTACATCACTGCCTGCCTCGACCTCGTTGCCTCTGGCATGAGTGTTGAAGCTGCTGTCCGAGGGCTTGCCAGCACCCTTGAAAAGCGAGATCACTCCCGATTACTTCCGAGCATCTTGCGCGGGATGCTGCGCGAGCTCGACGGTACTGAGGGGACGGCAGCTCGTGTGTTTATTGCGCGTAGTGAAGATGTTATTGCCTTGCGTAATGCCATTGAGCTACACCTCGCCGCTATCGGTGGTACCACTGATGCCACGATTACGGTTGACGAGACCATCATTGGGGGCGTGATTGTAGAGCACGCCCACCAGCGTATTGACGCATCCTGGAAGACGGCACTCCAAAAGCTTTACCGCCGCGTAACCAGCTAGACTGATTATTCACCATTACCATCATTAGCACACACCATCATGAGCACCATCATCATTGAGAAGATCAAAAAAGAAATCGAGGGTCTTTCTAACACGTCGCTGCCTGAGGAAATCGGCATCGTGACAGCCGTGGGTGACGGTATTGCCGAGATCGATGGTCTCCCCAAGGCTGAAATGATGGAAATGGTGGTCTTCGAGACCAGTGCTGGAAAGCCGCTTGCTGACACACTCGGTGCCGATGATGCACTTCTCGGCCTTGTGCTCAACCTTGAGGAGGATGCAGTTAAGGTGGTGGTGCTCGGTGACTCATCAAGAGTGACTGAGGGTATGCGTGTACAGCGAACCAAGAAGCTCCTTTCGATTCCCGTTGGTGCAAGCATAATTGGTCGCGTGGTCTCACCCCTTGGTGCTGCTATCGATGGTAAAGGTGCACTCACGGGCGATAAGGACATGCCAATTGAACGTGTAGCGTACGGTGTTATGGAGCGCTCGAGCGTAAACGAGCCAATTCACACTGGTATCAAAGCGATTGACTCGATGATTCCGATTGGTCGCGGCCAGCGCGAACTCATCATTGGTGATCGGGGTACTGGCAAGACCACCGTCGCGATCGACACAATCATCAACCAGAAGTACGAGCCAAAAGACAAACGTCCAATTTGTATCTACGTTGCTATCGGACAGAAGCGCTCAAAGACTGCGAGT